>JAOZMT010000275.1 GCA_029934175.1 Victivallales bacterium
TTCGCAAGTTTTATTGCTTATTTTCTCTAAAATCGAATCCCGAAATGTTAGTTATTAAGTAAAATCATTAAAAGCATAATAGTTATATTTTTATTTTGAACGAAATTACCCCCCCATAAATGGCATAAAAACTTATGGCTTTAGAATATTATCTATATTTTTTAGGATTGATATTTAAATGTTTGATTTTATAATTAATAATTCTTTGTGTTAGTTGTAAATTTTTTGCTGCATTTTTTGCTATTCCATGATTTGATTTTAATGCATCTATGATAAGTTCCCGTTCATAAGAATCTACAAGAGTAGAAAAACTTGTTGCATTCTCATTATTTAAAATAAACTTTGCATCTGAATTTAATGATACTTGCAATGATGGAGGAAGATTATAGCCATGAATAACATCATCAGTTGATGTTAAAACAGACCGTTCAATACAATTTTCTAATTCTCGGACATTTCCAGGCCAATGATATGCCATTAACATATTTATTGCAGGAGTTGAGATTCTTTTAATATTTTTATCATACATACTATTATATTTTGCCAAAAAGGCATCAGTTAATAACATTATATCTGACTTTCTTTCCCGTAAAGCTGGCATATGAATAGGAAATACATTTAATCTATAAAATAAATCTTCTCTAAAGGCTTCCTCTTCAATATGTTTTTCTAAATCTCTACTAGTTGCGGCTAATACTCTAACATCCACATTTATAGATTCCGAACCTCCAACTCTTTCAAATGTTTTTTCTTGTAAAAATCTAAGAAGTTTTACTTGAACAGCTAATGATATATCTCCTATCTCATCTAAAAACAAAGTTCCTCCATTAGCCAATTCACAGCGTCCTTTCCGTAATGCATGAGCTCCAGTAAAAGATCCTTTTTCATGACCAAACAACTCACTTTCAACCAAATTTTCTGGTAAAGCAGCACAATTAACTGCTATAAATTTTTTCTTTTTTCGAGGACTAGCATTGTGAATCGCCCTTGCAACTAATTCTTTCCCTGTTCCAGATTCTCCACGGATAAGAACTGTTGCAGAACTCTCTGAAACCTGTGCAATCATTCTATATAAAGCACGCATATTATTACAATTACCAATAATATTTATAGGTCTAAAATTATGATCTAACTCTTGTCGTAAACGCTGGTTTTCTTGCAGTAATAAATATTTTTCTTCAACCTCTTTGTGAATTGTATCAATAGCATCTGCTAAAATATTTGCTATAGTTTCCAATAAATATTTATCCATTTCAAGAGTTCTATTTGAATTCAAATCTTGATTTTTATCTATACTTAAAGTTGCAATTACATTATTTTTTGTTTTTATAGGAACACAAATGAATGATATCTTATTATTATTTTCACGCGATTTAGTTTTATCAAGAAAGAGTGGTTCATCTGCAACATTTGGAATAACAATCGATTTACCCTTAGAAGCAACCTTTCCAGTTATTCCCTCTCCCATTTTATATTTTCCTCGCTCTTGTTCCTTATTTGTAAGCCCACAAGACTCTTCAATAATAAGAGTTGAACCATGTTTTAAAGAAAAAGTGCAGCTCTTAAGTTTCATCTCTCTGTTTAAAATATCTAACACTTCTTTAAGTAGCAGTGTTATATTTTTTTGATGAACAAGCACATGACTTATTTGATTTAGAACTATAACATCTAAATTTTCTAATGTTTTTTTCATTTATTTACACTTCCTAAAGCATCTTCCATATTTTCATAAAAGTTTTGCTCAGTTGCAAGTTCATAAAAATCTCCTCGTTTAATTCTTGTAATAACCTGCTTTTTCAAACTAACAAAAATCATATTTATGTTTTCTTTCCTTAAATCTATTAAGAGTTCTTTTAACATATTATCTCCAGTTGCATCAATCGCATTTATACCATCTCCTATGATTAAAATATCTTTTATATCTTTATTCTCTTCACAAATAGATAAAACTTTTGCTTCAAAAAATGATGAATTTGCAAAATAAATCTGCCCATCAAATTTTAAACTGATAATAGAGTCTGAAATTTTTTCGATAGTATATTCAGGATTAATACTTTTTAATAAGTGAAAAACAATAGCCAATGCTCCCCCAATCATTATCCCATTCACAATATTTGGAGCAAGCCAAATAGATGCAAAAAAAGTTGTAATAGCCGCTAGACCATCAAGTTTACTTACCTTCCAAAATGAAAGAATTATTTTAAAGTCAATTAGACCAGCAACAGCCATTATTATAATTGCAGCCAATGAAGCCTGTGGCAAATAATATAATAATGGAGTTAAAAATAAAAGTGTAATAAGCACAAAAATCCCTGTGAAAACTGATGACATTCCAGTTTTTCCTCCAGCACTATAATTTAATGCAGAGCGAGAAAATGAACCACTTGTAGGATAACATTGAGAAAAACTTCCAACTATAGCAGATAGTCCTTGTCCTATTAATTCTTGATTTAAATCAATTTTCTCTTTGCTTTGTGCAGAAATAGCTTTAGTCACAGAACAAACTTCCATAAAACCGATAAACATAACCATAATGGCTCCAGGGATTAATTGAATCATTTCTTTTGCATAACCCGCAAAATTTGGCATAGCTATTACTGGTAAGCCTGCTGGGATTTCTCCTATTACTGCAACATAATTGCAACCTTCTACAGCTCCACTTTCAGGGATTGATAAATTTAAAAAATAAACACTTAATATTGATAAAACCATAACAATTAAAGCAGAAGGTATTTTAGGATAATATTTTTTAAGAACTCCTATTGTAATAATTGAAAAAATTCCAATAATCAAAGTCGGAATGTGTGTATTATAAATATCAGCAAATACATTCGAAATATCACGCAAAAACCACCCAGTTTTATGCATTTCTAAACCAAAAATCTTACTCACTTGTGATGCTCCAATAATTAAAGCACCTGCATTTATAAATCCCCTTATTACTGGTTGAGATAAGAAATTTACAATAAATGTCAGTTTGCATACTCCAACAATAATTCTTATTACACCAACTAAAAAAGCTAGAATAATTGCAAGATGAATATATTTTGTGACATTATCTCCATCTGTCATAAAAGGAGCTAAAGTTGAAGCAGTCAATAGCGATGTCATTGCTACAGGTCCAGTTGCAAGGTGACTTGACGACCCCCAAAGAATAGCTATCACACCAGGCAGAAAAGCTGCATATAATCCATAATATGGTGGAAGTCCTGCGAGTTGTGCATAAGCCATTGATTGTGGTATTAATACTAGAGCAACTGTTAATCCTACGATTAAATCAACTTTTATATTTTCCTTTATTTTTGGAACCCAATCTAAAAAAGGGAATATTTTCTTAATCATATTTCTATATTTTCCTATTTGTTTATAAATAATTCAATTTCATTGTTAATACTCACGAATTCAAACCCTACTTAACATAGTATTAAATAAGAAAAAATCAAATTAAATAGTAAAAAATATCAAAAACAATTTAATTCTTAATTTTACCTTTTTTATAGATTAAAGACATAAAAATCAAAAATAGCAATTATTATCATCTTCCGAACTCACAAAGTCAAAAATAAAAATCCAAAAGAGACTACACTAATTGTCAGAAAATTTGATATTAAAAATATATTTATTACGCAGAATAATTTAACGCAAAATAATTTTTTTTTTAAATTTATTAATACAAATTATCTAATTTTATTTTTACCTAATCTCTAAGCACACGAGCCGTAAGCAAGGAAAATAGAAATTACTGGATTTTTAGATGACCTTAAACTTGCAACTTATGGATTATTGGATTTTGGATTAATGGAAAGAAATCCCATAATCCAGCAATCCAACAATTCTAAAATGGTCTCATAATAAAATCTCATTTTAAAAATTTCCTAATTATTCTGCGTTAAATTATCCTGCGTTAAGAACAAATTAAAAAAATGTGGAATGCTATTTGGATTTTTGTTTTGATGTTTGAGGTGGACTTCGACAAGATCTGCATCTTGTAAAATGTTTGTTTTTCAACTACTTACAAAATTATAACCTTTTAGTCTTGGCTAGTTTCATATTATGCATAAAATTACTTTACACTTTGGATTAGAAATTAAAGTTGTCAGAGTTACGCTTTCAAGCGAAAGTCCGGTTAATAGCTTTAGCAATGTTTTGATTACAGACTATCCT
>JAOZMT010000276.1:0-1050 GCA_029934175.1 Victivallales bacterium
AAACGCCTATTTCTTCAGTTGTTTTCAGTATAACTCTTTGCTTTTGGATACTTCGCAGGAGCAAGTAAAGGCGTATTATCATTTACTTCTACTACAATATTATTTTGTTTAACCTATATGACATTAAAACTCCTTTGTTTTTAAAATTAAATAATTCCCATAGAACAAATTATTTTAGAATCCTTATTTTTATTAAAATTATTATTTTTTAATGACAATTTATCTTCATCACGAAGAGAAACTACTAACCCTGCTAAATTTTCATCAGAAACCCCCATCTTAAGTTGTCTATTTAAAATTTCTCTTGCATATTCTGTTAAGTTAAAAGCATAAATATCTTGAAAGGCTCTTTTTAGTTCTTCTGTTACAAATAAACTATTTTTATATTCTCCTATATACCTTTCAAGTCGTTTATATGACCTATATCTTGCTCCATTTTTCTTTCCTAACTGACCGCCAATTTTTTCTTCAACTTGTTTTATATGCTTAATTGCTTTAGTTACAATTTCATGATGATTATCAGCTTTTTCAATTTCTTTCTCACTAGGCGAACATTCCAATGCCCTAAGAATTCTATATTGAGATTGTGTTATGATTTTTTCTGCATTATCAATCCAAGTAAGAATATCATTTTCTTGAGGAGTGCGTGAATAAACAATAGCTCCAGACACCTCTTTTTCTCTCTTTGCTTTTGCTGAATAAATAACATCAGATAAGTCTGGAATAATTTTTTTCAACTTAGAATTTTCTTTAATTGCATTTTGCCAAATTTGAAATGCATAAGAAGCTAAATCAACTTCACTATCATCTGCTTCATCTAAGACGCCAGCTTTTTCATTATATAAATCTTTAATATTTATAGGGTCGCCATCAAAAAACTTTTCATCCGAACCTATTGTCTCAGCATTTTCCTTTATTCTGTCCTGTAAACGACTTCTTAAATTTATAATATCTTCAATTCCATGTTCGGGTAAAAAAGAATAACAATAAATAACATCTGATTTTTGTCCAATTCTATCTACACGCCCAGCTCGTTGAATTAATCTAATT
>JAOZMT010000276.1:1060-4157 GCA_029934175.1 Victivallales bacterium
CATCACCATCAAGATAGTTACCATTTGGTAATTTTACAACAATATGAGCATCCTGTAAATTTTGTCCTTCACTTAAAACATCTGTAGAAATCAAAACTCTTAATTCATCTGACTTTTTCACACACACTCTCTTGTCATTACTAATAGGGCTAAAACGATATGCCATTTCTGTTGGGTTTTCGTTATCTCCAGTTACACATTCAAAATTAGATATTTCATCTTTAGCATTTTGATAAATATATCTTGCTGTATCTGAATATTGTGTAAAAATAATCAATTTTTCATTAGGGTGTTGTTTATTGCAAAGTTCTATTAATGCACTTAGCTTCCTATCATTTTTAGGACTCCAATTATTGCTTAATTTAATTATTTCAAGCAAAATTTTATTATCATTCTCAATGTCATCTTGCAATTTTTTTGAAAAGAAACAACTACGAATCCAATCAAACTGTTTTTTATGTTTATCAATTAAAGATAAATAAAATTTTTGAGCACTCTTCCTATATTCTTTATCAGAATTCATTAGGTCAATTGCAAGATCATCATTTGAATCTGAGTATAAGTAATCGTCAATATCTGCTGTTTCTTGTTTTCCAATTGGGAGTGGACTATTATTTTCAATTGCATATAAAAACAGGTGATTTCTTAAAAGTTGACGACTAACAGAAAGCAAAAAAGCATATCCACTACTTTCTAATCGTTTAAATAGATTTGTTCTTGCAAAGCCTCTTAATCGCTCTCCAGCTCTTCCAAGGTTATCTATAATAACTTCTTCATGATTTTCTAAAATTTTAGAAGGGATATCGTGAATATATTTTTTTTGACCTAGTCCATATCTTGGTAAACTCATACTGTTTATTAATTCGACAACTTTAGGAGAGTAAAGTTGTGCATATTGATCTTCCTTATCTTTTATTTTAAATGAAAAGTCAACTCTCTTTGGTTTTCTTTCAGGGAAATACTGTTTTGAACCATCAGGGAATTTCAAATATTGTTTTCCATCTTCATCACTATGCGAATAATTATTTTTAATAAAACTACGAGTTCGTCTAACTAAAAATAACCTCATTAATTCATTCCAATCCTCAGAAAAAGAACTACATTCAAAAGCTCCAATTGTATTTTCATTTGTTTGAAAACTTGCTTGATATTCAACCCTTCCCCCAATAGCTTCAATAAAATGTTCTGGCGAAATCCCTAAATTTTCATCCTCATCTAAAAATAATCTAAGTTGATTTGCTAAATCTGAGTATGTTTTATTATATGGAGTTGCTGTAAGAAGAATAACTTTACTATCGTTTAAATGAATATATTCTTGAATTGCACGATACCTTTTGCCGTCCTTGTTACGCAAATTATGACTTTCATCAATAATAACAAGCCTAAATCGTCGCTCTTTCCCTAATTGAGTTTGGACTTTTGTTACAGAAAGAACCTTTGCTCTTAATTGATATTTATGTGCATAATCTTCCCACATTGTAACAAGATTCTTTGGACAAATAATAAGTGTTTCAAGAAAAAAGTCATCTTCAAATATTTTAGCTAATGCCGTTGCTGTTATTGTTTTTCCTAAACCAACAACATCTCCAATAATTACCCCGCCTCGTTTATGTAAATTATGGGCGGCTACTTTAACTGCATTTGCTTGATAAGCAAACAATTCATCTTGAAATCTTTTTGATAAAGAAAACTCTGAAATTCCAGCTCTAGCCTCACTTGATAAATGATATGCTGTTTTCAAATAAATATAATATGGAGGCATTGGCGCTTCCGAAGCCCAACTTTCATCTAATATTTCAATTAACTCTTTTGTTATATCAATTGACCAGCGATTTTCCCATCGTTGTTGAAACCAGTGTGATAACTTGCTTGCTGCATCTTGTTCAACAACATCAACATTTAATTCGCCTTGTTTTGATATTCCTGAAAATGTCAGATTACTACTACCAACAAAACCAATAACAGGTGAAGTATAATCATCTCTAAAAGCTAAATATAACTTCGCGTGTAATGGATATTCAAGATGTAACTTAACCTTAACCTTTTCTTCCTTTAGTTGTTTCGATAATTTTCTCAAAGCAATTTCATCTTGGTTATTTGGTGTTCCAATTATCAATTGTTCTTTAAGCTCTCTTGCTAATTCTTTTTTATATTCAATTGCGCGTGAATTATCTAACATTTTTGAAAATTCTTTATCGTGTGAAAAATACTCTTCCAATAATTCCATAGGTTGCCTTTGCATTCCTATAAGAATACGAGAATAATATTTATTATCATCATCATACTTTTCATCTAAAAAAGCTCCTGATAGGTTATCGACTTGCTTATAAAGTTGTGTCCAACCTCTTAAATTAAAATATCCAATACAAAAATCTGCACGATTCGCATTTTCTAATGTTTTATTTAATCCTTCATTTAACTTTTTTGTTATATTATCAAATATTTGTGGCATCTTTTATTCCTTTTATTAATTTTTCTAAATTCCCATTTTCAGTGGCATAAGCAAGATAAATCTCATCTGCTAACTCTAACATAACATTATTGCTTTTATTTGCATTTTTTTGCGAAATATGCAAAATATTATCTTTATACGGAGATATTATTAAAATACGATTTGCATTAATCGCAAATTTTATCTCTTTACTCCATTGTTTTTTCATACCGCGTGCCAAAACTATAATAATTGGTTGTGAGCCTCGCAATAATATTTCTAATACATCTTTTTCTATTTGACTGTGGAATCCAGATATTACACATCTTCCACTATTCTTCATTTCTGTAGCCCAATCAAATGATTTTAAAACAACTTCTGCTGGACATTTCCGTGAACATAAAAATGCTGTTTTATGCAATTTTAATATATCTTTATTACCTAAATAATTCATTATACTCTTCTTTGATATAAAACTTATTTTAACGCTAACTGCTTTTCACAAAGTTTTTTCTCTTTTTCTATTTCTAATTTTAACTCTTCTTCGGTGGGAAGATATAACATATATTTCGATGAAAAAATTTGTTTACTTTCATTTAAAACAGAATATTTAGCAACAGTTTTATTTTTTTCTGCAGATAATATTAACCCAATTGTAGGATTATC
>JAOZMT010000277.1 GCA_029934175.1 Victivallales bacterium
TTTTTATCATCTTTATTTTTATCATCTTTATTTTTATCATCTTTGTTTTTGTTGTTTTTCTTGTCTTCGTTATCTTTTACACCTAAATATTCTAGGGCTTTTTTAATATGAGTATCTTTATTTGCGACTTGTGCAGTCAGGGATTTCTCCAATTCATTATTTGCAGCATCTATTGATTTTGACAATTTTTCTATTTTTAAGATTTTGGCAATATTAGCATATTTTTTCACTGCAATCTTAGCTGCCTCAGTTAAATTATTCTTTACATTGGGATTATCAACAGGTATTTTTTTAGCTGCTTGTGTTGCACTAATCGCATCTTTTTTTAATTGAATAAAAAGCTTCATCAAATCAATTGTTTGTGTGACTTGTTGCTTATCAGATAATAAGTTTGTTTGGTTGACATTTAGTTCTTTTTCATCACCATACTGCATTGATAAACAATAAAACTCTTCTGATTTATTGAAGTCATCTTCAAGCTTTTTTAAATTTTCTATACTTTTTTCAGGTTCTTCTATTAATTTTTCATTTTTTTCAGATAGCTTTTTTCTTGCAATATTATGATGATAAACGCCAAGATTTAAATATGCTTTAGCTTTTACTTTATCTGTAGAATCTGGTGCATTTATTGCTTCTTCATATAATTTTATAAATTTATCATCATTTTTTTTCTGTAAATCTAAAGCTTTGTTAAATGTTTCAATTGGTTTAACATCAGCATTTAGATTCATTATTGCGAACTGTGCAGAAATGATAAGTAAAATAGTTGCCTTTTTATATATTTTCTTTTTTTCAGAAATAATAATAAAAGCTATAAAAAATATAAATGCTATGATAAGTGGATACATAAATCTTTCGATAGGTTTAACCTGCTTACCTTTATCAAATTCTTTTGGAACTAATTGGTGGATTTCTTTTAAAATCATACCAACTCCAGAATTTACTATGTTTGAATTAGTATATAATCCATTTGTCTTTTTGGCTAAATTGCTTAATTGTTTATAATTTAACTTACTTTTAACAAGTTCTCCTTTGCCATCACGAAGGAATTTCATCTTCCCTGTTTCATCAGGCAATCTAATTAACCCAGGCTTATTAGGATTTCCTATACCTACTACGAATAATGGAATCTTTTCAGATTTAAATTCTTTTAAAACATTGGAACTATCCCCATCTAATTCATCTCCATCAGTTATCAGTAAAACTGCACGATGCATTCCAGATGAGGATTTAAAGGCTTCTAACGCTTTTTCTAATGCTAATTCTATATTTGTTCCTCCTACAGGAATACTCGAAGAATCTAATTCATTTAATATTTGAAAAAAACTTGTTTTATCTTGGGTTAAAGGACAATTTAAAAATGATGCACCAGAAAAGGCTATTAGACCAAATCTATCTCCTTTGTTTTGATTTATAACTTTCTTTATAAACCATTTAGAATGTTTTAATCTCGATGGTTTGATATCATCAGATAACATACTTTTTGATACATCTAATAAAATCATAACATCTCTGCCTTTACTTGAAAAAGGCATAATATGTTCGCCCCAAGATGGTCTTGCACATGCTAGGATTAAAAAACTTATAAAACTTATGAAACATATGAATTTTATATTTCTTTTAGTTGCAGATAGTGATATATAATCAGAAGAATTAAGTCGAGGACCTAAAAGTTTTTCTAATATATTTATTCGTCTTTTTTTAGCATAATAAAAGACTAAAAAAGCCAAAGGAATAATCCAAAAAATATGATATACAATTTCACCATTCAATAATTTCATTTAACAATAATTCCTACAGTTTACAAATTTAATCTTATAATTTGTGAGTTTTTTAATAAATTCTAGAGTCATTTTGAATATGACAAATTAAATGATATTTTGTTCCATACTTTGCAGACAAGATGCGACTTATGCAGTAGAACTCAAGAATGCAAAATAATTATTTTGCCTTCTTGTCTAAAGAAGTTGCATAATTCGCAAATAGCAGTATATTATAATTCAATATAACTGAAACAAAGAGGACAAATGAATATAAAAATAGATTTTGTAAGTGAAAAAAATATAAATGCTATAATGCTTCTGTATAAAGAAGCAGATTGGTTAGAGGAAGATGATACTTCTGATTTTATTCCTCAAATTATACAGAAATCACATTGTTTTCTTGGAGCTTTTTTGAATGAAAAATTAATTGGAATGGGGCGTGCAATATCTGATTCAAATAGCGATGCTTACATACAAGATATTGTTGTTTTTAAGGAATACCGCAAAAAAGGTATTGGAAAAATGATTGTTAAAAAAATAGTTGATGTATTAAAACAAGATGGAATATCTTGGATTGGTTTAATTGGCGAACCTGGAACACAACACTTTTATGAAGCGTTAGGGTTTTCTACAATGAAAAATCATATTCCAATGAAATTGAATATGGACTAAGAATGAATTTATTATCTCCCAAAAATTTAAAAAAAATTAAAATTTCAGACAAAGAACTTTTTGCTGATAAATTGGAATTTATGTCAGAACCAAATTGTGAATTAAGCTTTCAGAATTTTTTTATGTGGGGCGATATATACAAAATGTCTTTTTTTTTATATAAAGATAGATTATTTATTTTTAATGCTTTGGAAGGAGATGTTTCCTTTCCAATAGGGGACAAAATGCAACTTGAAGAATTGATAGATATATCAAATCGATTATCAAAAGAAAATAAAGACTTTGTGTTTTCACAAGTTCCTGAAAATTATATAAATGAATACGATTGTGGAAATAGGTTTGATATATCTACAAATATAGATTTTGATGATTATATATACTTAGCCGATGATTTAGTTCAATTATCTGGTAAAAAACTACGAAAAAAAAGAAATCTTATTAAGCAGTTTAAAACGATATATCCTACATATAAAGTAGTTTCTTTGGCAGATAAAAATATTCAAGAAGTATTAGAAATGGCGAATGAATGTCTTCAAGAAAAAGGAGGCGGAGAAAATTTATTACAGGAATATTCAGCCTTAACAAAAGGACTTGAAAATTTTGAAGAATTAGATTTATGTGGAATATCTATTGAAGTTGATAATAAAATTATTGCATTTTCAATTTGTTCAGAATTAACCAAAAATACAGCTCTTGTCCATTTTGAAAAAACTTTAAAAGGATATAAAGGAGCCGCACAGTGTATTAATTTTGAAACTGCAAAAATATTACAAAAAAAATATAAATATATAAATAGGGAACAAGATTTAGGTATTGATGGTTTAAGACAAGCTAAGAAATCTTATCAACCATATAAAATGCTTAAAACTTATATTTTAAAATGAGCTATACCTTAGAAAAAATACGGAAAGAAGTAAAGCAAAAGTTGCGAAATGTGCAGAATGACAAATGTGATTTTGATACAGATTATATCATATCGGAAGTAACGAATATTCCTAAGTTAGAATTCTTTTTAAATGCACAAAATACTATTTCAAGCGAAGATGAAGAAGTGATTTTTGATATTGTTGATAGGCGATTACAAGAAGAGCCTTTACAATATATATTTCAAAAAGCCTATTTTCGTAATTTATCATTTAAAGTTGGGTCAGGGGTATTAATACCACGCCCAGAAACAGAGATTTTGGTTGATTTTGTTTTAGATAAATTACCTAAAAATGGGAAAGTATGTGATATTGGAACTGGAAGTGGTGCAATTTCTGTTTCTATTGCATTTGAAAATAAAACATCAGAAGTTTTAGGAGTAGATATTAGTGAAACAGCATTAGATTATGCAAAGTTTAACAAAGAAAAATATAATCTAACAAATTTGAAATTATTAAAAAGTGATTTATTTACATCGATACCAAATCAAAAGTTTGACTTTATTACAGCTAATCTTCCATACATAAGTGAAAAAGAATATAAAACATTAGATTGCGAAGTATGCAATTTTGAACCTAAACTTGCATTAACAGCAAACAATGAAGGTTTAGAACTTATTCAAAAAGTTGCGATGATGGCAGGGGATTATTTAATTGAACGAGGATTCATTATTTTTGAGATAGGTCATACTCAAGCAGATAAAGTAAAAGAAATTTTATCCAATATCCCAAATTGGGCGAACATATCAAGTCTAAAAGATTATAATAAAATAGAGAGATTTATTATCGCACAAAAA
>JAOZMT010000278.1 GCA_029934175.1 Victivallales bacterium
TCTAATGAAAATTTAAAACTCTTATCTGCATCTTGTTTAGAAACAATAAGTTTTCCATTTTCTTCTGATAAATTTACTCCCGATACAAACATATTAACGATGTCTGCAACCTCTTTTACTTTAGCTGTTACTGTAGCCATTTTTAATTCTCCTTTTTATTATTTTATTATTTTAGTATTTAAATATTTGTAGTATCTTTTTTCTTTTAGTATTTGTAAATTGTCGGAGTTCACAGCTTTAGCGTGCTTTTTTAACTTGATAAAAACAATGTCAAAAAATTTTCGTCCGACAAATTACTAATTTTTCCTATTTTATATTTTGTAAGTTTTTAAGAATTTCATCATAATTAACAGCTTCATTTTCTGTCATAGGAATTTGTAACATTTGTTCTTGTTGTGCAACAGAATCATCCCATTGTTTTTTTAGAATATCTTTTATTTCACTTAATGCTTGTCTTAATTTATGAGATGCATCAATTTGTAAGTTTTTGAATTCATTAGAAAATGAAGTTGAAACATTACCTTCTATCCATCTTTTAGCAAAAGCCATAGGAGTTATGCGTCTAAGGAATGGAATAAAACTACCAGCAAAACGAAGGAATGCATCAAGAATAAAACCACCTGGTAATAAAAAGTCTGTTAGAATCAAATCAACAATCAATAATGCAGGCGTTGGGATTGATGTTAATATACCACCATCAATTTTAACTTCATTTTCAATAAAAGCATTAATTGGTTGTAAAAATCCAATAGCTTTTTGGTTATATTTATTTAACATTTCTTTTATTCTTTTATTTGTTTCTTCCGCATATTTACCTTGAAATTCAATTAATTCATTTGGCAAATTATCTTCTATTGCTTGAAGATGTTCTTTGATTTCTCCAATACTTTCAGATTTTTTTATATTTGCTAAATATTTATCTCGAATTCCATTTGTATCTTTTGTGTATTGACCATGTAAATTCTTTTCTAAAGTTGTCATATCAAAAACAAATTCATCATAAGAATGTTCCATCTCTTTTTTAAATTCTTTGACTTTTTCTTTAAGTTCTTCTGCTGTTTTTTGTCTTTCTTGTTCGCTTTTGTCAGCCATAGCAGCTTCAATTTTTAAAGATAATATTTTTTGTTTAATTTCATCTCCAATCATTGATTCAATTTTTTCAATACGACCTTTTAATACATTTTTTTCAAGAAACGAATTAATATAATTTGCAATATCATCTTTATTGTTTAGCACATCATCTTCAAGTTTTTTATTAAAGTCGAGAGAAATCAATTGAACAGGAACATATTCTCTTCCAATATTTGCGAGTTGTGCATTTATGTTTGCAATGACATTTGCTCGGCTATCTTTTGAAGCTGGCGTTTTTGTTGTATAATTTACAAGAAGCATAATTTGTGATATATTATTTGCAAATATATCTTTTCGTAAGAAATCAGTTACAACAGTTGATAATTGTTGGTATTCAACAACTACAACAGCAATATCAGATTGCGGAATAATTCTGTAAGTAGTAGCAGAAACAGCCTCATTAGGTGTATTAATTCCTGGAGTATCATAGATTTTATATTTTTTAAACGCATCGTTTGGATATTGTAGCTCAACATTAACAATATCTTTTGCGAGTTGTGCGCGTTCTTCTGGAGAATTTGCAGTAGTCGCAGATTTTATATCTTCTGTAGTTGGATTATCTGTAACTTTAACTTCTCCAATACCATCAACAACTCTTTCTTCAATTTTTTCTCCACCATCAAAAGTTTTTGATATAGTTTTATATTTTGTAGGAGTAACAGATAATTTTTTATTATCTCCATAAACTATTTCAGTTGGAACAGAAGTAGCTTCTCCAACATCAGTAAAAAGCAAATCTTCATCCAAAAAGACTTTATTTATAAGAGTTGACTTGCCAACTTTAAATTCACCAACAATAGAAACTTTATAAGCTTCATTTTCTAGTGCTTCAAGTTCCGATTTTAAACGATCCGACATTTCCACATCATTTGCCTTCATTTGACTTACTAAGTCATAAATTTTTTCTTTCATTGTCAATTCTCCTTTTTTTTTGTTGACATTATTATAATTATTTAAATCTTCATTAATTTCAGTGCAAGTTATATCAAAAACATCTTCTTCACTATCCAATAGCAAATTGTTAGTTGAGTCAATATTTTTCCACGATTGATATTTATTTAATTCTCCTTTTAACTTTTCTAAACAAAATGCGATAAGAGCAAGGTCATCGAGTAATCCAATACCAATTATAAAATCTGGGATTAAATCTAAAGGGCTAACTACATAAATAAGAGTTCCGACAACTCCAGCAATTGTTGTCCACGACACATCACGATATTTTCCAGTTGCATAATCTTGCACTAAAGAAAAAAGTAATTTAACTTCATCCATTACTTTATGAATAGGACCTGTTTTTTCGAGCATAGAAAAGAGTTTATCTTTTTTATTAAGAACATCGTTAAGAATATTATCTTTATTTTCTTCTTTATACTTTTTAGACTCTTTATTGAAAAAGTCCATATTAATACTACTAATTATTTTTTTATAATCCATAATTATCTCCTTTAAATTGTTAAAATAGTTCTTTGAAAAAAGCTAGGATCTTCAACCAACTATATATTTTGTAATTCCTATTTAACCACAAAGTGGACGAAGTTAAACACAAAGAACACAAAAGTTTTCTTTGTGAAACTTAGTGATTCACTTTGTATACTTTGTGGTTAAGTATAATTTAATATCTTTCACTGAACATATACACCAAACTATCAAGTTTATATTATCTATATTCGTAAAAAAGTTATTCATCTTACAAAGAAGTCAAAAAACTTTGCGATTTATGCAAAATTAATGATAAAAACTCTTTTTTATGCATATTTCGCAAATACAAAAAGGGCGTATTCTCATTAAATTTATGTTGCTTGAAGGTTCCTACCACAGACCCAAACTAAAACACAAATAAGAATACGCCCCTTTTGGGACGCAACTTATTTGAAAGTGTTTTTAGTTTAAGAAAATATTGGTAGGATTTTCAAACAAACAACTATCAAATAGTTACGATTATTATAAAATCACAATTGTGACTTATGCAATAGTGAATAATTAATCAAAATTTTTTTTATTTTTTATATATCAAATACATTTCTCCTTTTTTTATTAAATTTAGTTTCAAAGAATATATACTCATTTTTGAAGAATGTCAATTAAAAATAAAATTATTATTAAATAAATATAAGCGTTGCTTTTAACGCATCCAACAATTTTTTAGACAGGATAGCAGAATTTTCAAAACTTACAGAATTATTTTGAAAGTTTATACTGCAAACGGCTGAAAAACAAACTTCCTGAAAGCGCAAACAACAGCTTTTTTTAATTTTATAAATAATTGGTTACTTCTAGTAGCCAAGAATTTATAAAATTAAAAATATCAATTATTATCATCTTTCAAAAAGTATATTTTTCAACCGTTCACAGTATAACTAACATTTCGGGATTCAATTTTAGAAAAATCGGGTTTGTTGTATCCTCTTTAAAAACAGTTGTAATCTTAATTTTGATAATTAAATTATTACTGCTTATAAAGACATCAGGCATTCAACAAAAATGCCATATTCTGTTCGTAGAATTCTTTGCTCAGGAAATTCTTATACCATTTATCCATCTTTTATAATGCCATCTTTTTCAGGTTATACAGAAGAGGCTTCAAAGGCATTATTCTTTAGAAAATTTAATGTCCCTTTTTGGGCAATAGCAGAGGTTTTTGGACATAATGCTATGTATTGGTATAGACGAGAAAATTCATTAGGGAGATTTAGTATAGACGAGACAACAATTAACAACAAAAATTGTCGTTGTTCCTAACTCCGTTCAGTCATTCTTTAGACAGGATAACAAGATTTTCAGGATTAACAGGATTTTTTAATAACTAAAACAAAACTAATTAAAATTTATAATTTCATTAACTCTATAAAATATTTTTCATAAAACTTTCCAAATTACATATTTACTATCTTTTTTTATAAAAAGTTGAGTTTTTTTTTGTAGTTAAATATGAGACTCTAAGCACACGAGCCGTAAGCAAGAAAAATAGAAAACACTGGATTTTCAGGTGACCTTAAGCTTGCAACTTATGGATTAT
>JAOZMT010000279.1 GCA_029934175.1 Victivallales bacterium
CATCTGTGGTTTGGTTTATTATTTACATTTTTAGTTTTTTAAATTATTAAGGTTGTAATTAGAAAAATATAAATAAAATCAATCCTGAAAATCCTGTTATAAATAATCTTTAATAAATTAGCAAAACTATGCTTTTTTTTATAAAAAGAGGTGTTTTTTATCTCTTTTATTAAGATTATCCTATAAAAGAACGATATTAACTAGAAAAAGAGTTAAGTTGTGCTATATTATATAATGAAAATAAAATATTAGAGCAATAAAAAGAGGATAAATTACATGAAAAGTAAATATTTTTTAGGAATAGATATAGGTTCAACAACATTTAAAGCTGTATTGATAGATGAAAATAATAAAATAATAGAAACGGTTTATAAACGAACAAAAGCTATAGAACAAGGTAGTTCAGGACAAACCCCAGTTAATTGCACGGGTAGATGTCACGAATGTGGAGCGTGCAATTTAGGCTCGCTGAAAAATACTGTATCAGAATTTTTACGACCTATTAAGATAGACCAAGAAGACTTATCTGCTATAGTTGTAACTGGTAGTCAAATTGTTGAAGATACTAAAAAATTCATAAAATATGATGTCAAAGTTAGCGAGGTTTCTGCACATGTCGCAGGTGCTCAGTTTAGTTATCCTGACTGTAAAGCCATTTTAGATGTTGGTGGACAAGATAGTAAAGCTATGCTTTATAACAAAGATATGAAAATGTGGACATCTAAAATGAGTGGTATTTGTGCAGCTGGAACTGGAGCGTTTTTAGATAGCGTAGCTAATAAATTAAATATACCAATAGAAGAAATGGCAAGTAAAATAGATTATAATACTACCTTAGAATTTTCATCAGTATGTGCAGTTTTAAGTGCGACTTCTGTAAATAAATTTAAAAATCGTTATCCAATAGGAAAAATAATAGCAGGAGCCTGTTTGGCTCAAGCACGAACAATAATGTCTGGCGTTGGCGATATTCTTTTAGATTATAAAGGAGATTTGCTATTTCAAGGTGGAGTTGCTTATAATCCAGCTGTTTCACATTATTTAGAAGAAATAACAGGAAACAAAATTATAATTCCTGAACATCATAGTGTTATGGGTGCTTTAGGATGTGCAGTTTTAGCATTAGATTTTTATAAGAAAAAACAGGAACTAAAAAGCACTGTAAGACAGGTCTTTGATGGTTCTCATAATAATTCAAAATCAATTGCGATGCGTGCAAATCAAACACGAAAAGAATTTTTCTCAAAAGATAAAACTCGTCCTCTAGTTTGGCGTAATCTTTTTTATCCTTCAGAAATACTAAATGCCTTAGGAGTGAGATCTTTAACTTTAGAAACTTATGCTGCTTTATTTGCTCGAAATCAAAAGAGAATAAAATCATATTTAGATAAAGCATCGTTCAAAGGTTATTCATCTGAAACATGTTCTTTTCTAAGAATTTTAGAAGGAATGGATGTGCCAATTCCAGATTTTGGAGTATCAACATCTGAACCTTGTCAGCAAGGAGAAAGAATTTTCAATGACTTGGCTCGTTCATATAATTTTAAAGATAAATTTTACTCTGTTCAAACGCCCATTACACATAATGATGAATTTTGTGTTGAAACCATTGCAGAAGGCTTAGAACATTCTGTTAAATTAATGGAAAAATCACTAGGAATTAAGATGAGTAAAGACCGTCTCGCTGAAGCATGTCATTTATCTAATGAAGCTAGAGAAATATCGTTAAAATGTAATGATTTAAGATTTTCTTCACCACCATTAATTCGTGGTAGTGTGGCGATTTATTTTTCAGTTATATTTTCACAACTTTGGGGCAAGAAAGAACTTATTGATATGCAAAACCAATTTTATGAAGAGTTATTAGAGAAGAAAGAAGAGGTTGAGAAAAACTTTACCCTTGAGGAAACTCATAGAGTTATGTGGATGCATTTACCTCCTTTTTACAATACAAACTTACTTGATTTTATTGAAATGCAATCAAATCTTCCAATTGTTTTTGAAGAAGTTAATTTTACAGGTTGGATAAAATTAGATCCAAATGACCCATATCGTTCATTGGCTAGAAAAATTCTAACTTGTGGAATATTAGACCCTGAGTTGCGTGTTAAACTTTTAATTGAAGTTGCACAAAAAGCAAAATTAAATGGAATAGTTCTATATAATCATGGCTTTGGTAGATGTTCAATGGCTGATGCCTCATTTATTAAACATACAAGAGAAGAGTTGAAAAATATTAATTTGCCGATGTTAGTTTTAGATGGAGATTGTATGGATCCAACAATTGATCCTTGTAGCACTTACACTAAGATCGAAGCGTTTTCTGAAGCTTTAAATCAAAAAAATACAGGGAATGTATTCGGCTTTTCAAAATGAAATTAAAAAAAGGAGATATTTAAAATGAGTTCAAATTATACCGCTATAATCAAAAAAGATGGAAAAGATTGGATTGGTTGGATAGAGGAAATTCCAGGAGTAAATTGTCAAGAAGCGACAGAACAACAGTTAATGGAAACATTAAAAATAACATTAAAGGAAGCTCTTAGCTTTCAATATAATAGAAATGAGTGCTATTAAAAAGAAACTAATCTATTCAATTATTGGGTTTATTTATATAATGTTACTCCCATATCTTTGTAGGCTTCCTAAAGGAATTGATTGGGCTATGCAATATTTAAATACAGAAAGTTTCTTAATGTTTATATTCGGTTTTCTTTTTTTTTCTCTATTTGCCGCTATCCCTGCATTGCTTTTAGTTTTTTCGATAATATTTAGTCAAAAATATTGTTTTCCTTTTATTTTTACATTTTTAATTTTAAGTGTTTTAATAATTTATTATAATTATAATTATGACCTTGCATCTGATGCACAGGCTGCTTTAGGCTTAATTTTTATGCCTATTTATGCTACTGGCTTTGCTTTTTGGGGATTTCTTTTTGGATTAATTTTACAAATTTTTATACCGAGAAGCAAGGAGGACGAGACTTCTATAATATTACAAGAGAATAATTAAAAGATGAAAGATATATATTACATCAATCGTGAAACTAATGAAAAATGCAAAGAAACAGTTATGGGGGAGGGGTTCATAAAATGGGCATATCTCTCTTTAAGTGGAAAACTTTTTTCAAGTTTTATTTTTCAATATTCTTTTTTAAGTAAAATATTAGGAAAATATTTTGATACAAAATTTTCCAAATCAAAAATACAGAAAGCGATTGATGAATTGGATATTGACACGAGTGAATTTCTAAATACAGTGGACAGTTTTTCTTCTTTCAATTCATTTTTTTATAGAAAATTGAAGCCTGAGGCGAGACCTTATGATAATTCCACAAATGTATTATCTTCTCCAGCTGATGGACGAATATTACTTTATCATAATATAAAACGAGATTTATTAGAAGTTAAAGGAGCTAGGGTTCAAGCCAAATCATTATTGTTAGATGAGGATAAGAATTTTAAAATTGCACATATCGCAGTTATTAGATTATGTCCTGCTGATTATCATCGCTTTCATTTTCCATGTGATGCAAAAGTTTCTAAAACTAAAAAAATTAAGGGATATTATCATTCTGTAAACCCTATTGCTTTAGATAAAAATAAGAAAATTTTTGCAATCAACAAACGAGAATATTCATTTTTAGAAACAGAATTTGGCAAGATTATTTATATGGAAGTTGGAGCCTTTGGTGTTGCAGGAATAGAACAAACTTATGATGTTGGGAAGGTAAATAAAATGGATGAGAAAGGATATTTTAAATTTGGTGGTTCAACAGTTATATTATTTTTTGAAAATAAAAATATTGATTTTTCAGACGACCTCATAAAAAATAGTTCTGAAGGAATGGAAACATTAATAAAAGTAGGAAGCACAATAGCTTTAATATAAAATGACCAGAGTAATTTTGAATTTTAAATGTTGAATTTTGAATTAATTTGTAAGTTGTAAATGCTTTTATTGTTTTGACAGGACAACAGGATCATTTAGAAAATTTGATATTAAATTTCTTCTTGTTAAGCAGAATAATTAAGAAGAGTTTTTTTATGAGTAGTAATCTTTATTTTTAGGCTAGTTTCATATTATGCATAAAACTACTTTACACTTTGGATTAGAAATTAAAGCAGTCAGAGTCCCGCTTT
>JAOZMT010000280.1 GCA_029934175.1 Victivallales bacterium
TTTTTCTTCAATTTTGTTTATGTAAAATACAATATCTTGATTTTTATATGATTTCATTGTAATAGGGACTCCACCATCATCAATTAGATTACGACCTGTGCTATATAATTTATATGATTTATCATTAATCCTTTTATATAAAAATGGCTTTTCTGTATATGGATCAAGTAATAAATTAGAATAATTTGAAAGAGCTTTTAAATTATCAGGATACTTTTTATTATTTAAATAATATTTTTCAATTTGTAATGCGGTTTGTGCAAGTGATATTTTAACATAATGATCAAAATCCATTTTTGCCATACCACCTAAATTGGGCGTTAGCATTTTAAATAATATGTATTGATACTGAAATGAATTTTCACTTATTTCTTCAACTTCTTTATTTACTTTTTCTATTTTTATTAAATTTTTTAATGTGCGTGGTTGAGATAATATTTTTAAATTTTGTTTATGAAAATTAACCATTAGTCGTTTATCCCATACAAAAATAAATTGTGAACTCTTTGTAATCCAAAAATTATGTGTTGCATTGAAAAGAGTATTAATGTCTGTAACAGAAATCGCAAAATTTACTTCTCCTATATAAGAATATTTCAAACCATCTTTATTTAATAGACTTAACAAATATTCATTTACTTTGTCTAACTGTTTTTCAGAAGTAAAAACATCTTGAGCTAGTAACATTCTAACATCATTTATAAAAAAACTTGCCATTCCTATATTTACTAAATATGAAATTAAAGTAGGATATTTTTCTAACGATTTAATTAATTTAGTTTGCAGGAATAGAGTCTTCTCTATAAGGGCTGTCGATTTAATAAAACGGAGCGCCATCCGTCTCGGTGGCAGGATGTTAATATACTGAGAAAGTTGCTTATTTAAGGATTTATTCCTAAACAAGCGATGATTCTTCCCAGTATCTGAGCATTATGCCGGCGAGACGCGCGGCGCTCCGAGTAAATCGACAGCCCCTATATCAGAATACTTCTTATTTTTTATATCAAAATATAATTTAACAGATAAAAGATGTTCTGAATCTCTTAAACCTCCAAGTTCAGGAAGCGTTGCCTCAAAAATATCAGTAAAATTAGTCGTATATCTATTCTTTTCTAGAAGACTAGCTTCTTCAAGTAAATCAATGACATTTTTATTATCTGCGAGATATGCAGAAAACTCTTCAATTGCTTCTGAAGATATTGGTGTATTATTATTTAAAAGCTCTTTTTTATCCTCTTGCCAATTATCTATTATATCTAATTTGATAAGTTTACTGGCAGCTTCTTCATATAATAAAGCGGCGTTTTCACTTTCTGGAACTTTTGTGTAAAAGTCATCTAGCTCTTTTAAAGTAACCGGATAACCATCTTTTTTCAACTCTGCAATATCTCTAGCAACTTTACTTGAAACAGATTCACGCCATAAAAAAAGAGTCGATATTATACCTAATATAACAAGAACCACAATTAATAGAAAAAAATAGATTTTATGTGTTTCTTCAGTTTCGTCCATTATCATTTCATTATCCTTTTCGTTAAAACACTAATTGCGACTTATGCAGGATTTATTGCTCTTCATTGTCTTTAGATTTTCTCTGTTCATTTAAAAATTTAAATAAAACACTGGCAATTCCTTGAATGGCAAATAAACTAATTAATGATACAGCTAACCCTACAGCAAAAGCCATAAATGCAGAGTGAACTAATTCATTGTTTCTCATCATATTAAGGGTAAATGTTGCGATAGCAACTATAGCCCCTATACTTATTACTAATCTATGTAAAATACTTGTATACATTTTATCCTCTTTATTACAAATTTAAAAAGCCATCAACAAGTTTTTGTGGCTCAAATTTATTACTTTTACTATCTTGATTTTGCAGTATAGATTTCGCTATATTTCTAATGCGTTCGGATATGATATGATCTTTGTAAACTTCTATAAACGGCTTGCGTTGTCGTATTGCACTACGAACATCTTTAGATATTGGAATTATACCTTGCAACTTAACTTCTGATGACAAATGCAGTTTTGCAACTTTATTTAATGTTTCTGCGACTTGTGCACCTTGCTTGTCAGAATCTACTTGATTGATTATTAGAGAAACTTTACTTGTTAAATTATCCTGTTTTATCATTTTTAATAATGCATAAACATCCATAACCGAAGTTGGTTGTGGTGTAGCAACAATAATATTTTGTGGAGCAGCTGCTATAAAAGACATAACACTTGCTTCAATTCCAGCTGCACAATCAAAAATGAGAATATCATATTCTGTTGAAAAGTCTATTAATTCTTTTATAAAAGCATTCATCCTAACAGAGCCAAGTGACATCATCTCTTTAGACCCAGAGCTTGCAGATAATAAATCTACTCCATATTCACTTTTTGCGACAACTGATTTTAAATCCATTCCTTTAAAGATTGCATCTTGTATTGTCCATTTAGAGTTTACCCCTAAAATAATATCTGCATTAGCCAATCCTAAATCTGCATCTAAAAGCAGAACCTTTTTATTTAATTTAGCAAATGCCACAGCAAGATTAACTGACATAAAAGTTTTACCAACGCCCCCTTTCCCACTTGCTACAGCAATACAACAAACTCCTTGTCGTGACATACTATTTAAAGATTTATTTTTCTGCATATTTCGCAAAGAAGCAGCTTGATCATTATGATTATTTGTCATTGCAATTTATGACTCCTTTTGTTGCTGCGAACCATTCATTATCAAAGAAGCTAAAACACCAGGCGATGCAGGATGTAAATCTTCAGGAACTCGTTGTCCATCTGTCAAGTAAACAACTGGTAATTTTGAAATATCAAATAATTTTGTAATCCCATCACACCTTGAAGCTTCATCAGTTTTCGTTAAAATGACACCAGCTGGCGATAGAGTTTTATAATGTTCAAAAATAGAAACAGCATCTTCTGCACGAACATTTGCACAAATCGCAAGCATTACACATAGTTGCATTCTAGTCTTTAAGCTCTCTGCAATATTTTTTATCCCTTCAATATCAAATTGACTTCTTCCAGGAGTATCTATAAAAATAACATCTTTATTTGAAAAGTTATTCAATTGTTTATTTAATTCATCAATTGAGAATGCAACAGAAATTTCAACGCCAAGTAAGTCAGCATATTCTCTTAATTGCTCCACTGCCCCAACTCTAAAAGTATCTAGCGTAACCAAACCAACCTTTAAATTATCTCTAAGAACACACTTTGCAGCTAACTTAGCTAAAGTAGTTGTCTTTCCAACACCAGTTGGACCAGCAATAACATAAATATCAGGCATTGTATCAGGAGTTTCTCTAAACATAATACCACCAGCAGTAATAACGCTTGAAGCAATAGCTTCATGCCAGTCATCATATTCTGGTATTTTTTCTCCTGCAAATTCTTTAGCTGCACTCATTATAATAGGATGCCATTCTTTATGAATATTTCTCAATTCTTCAATTGTATTTGTTTGTGTTTGTGTAGCTGATACCTGATTTTTTGCTAATTTTTCCATTAATTCATCTACATCAGCAAGCTTAGAGTCTAACTGTTTCATAGAACGACGAACGCCCATATATTGTTGCTTTTGTTCAGTCAATAGTGTTTCAATATCTTTATCTTTTTTATCAATTTTAATTTCATCAACATTTATAGCATCATCAGCAGCAGCAATGACTTCATATTCTTTTCCAAATGAAACCATTCCTTTTTTCGATGTTTTCTTAGAACTTATAATGACCGCGTCTTCACCTAATTCTTTGTTTATAACTTCTCGTATTTTTTCTAAGGAACTACCTGTATATTTTTTTACTTTCATGTTAAATTATCCACAATTTATAATTAATATTTATACCGACTGACCAGTGCATTTAAAGTTCACGGCTTCAAATTAAAGATACTATAAACTATATAATTACAAAATCAAATATTTTAAGATTTTATTTTACTCTAAATTATATTATTTATTTTAAATCTTTCAAAAAATTTATTTTATTTCTAATAAAACTCAAAATAATTTTGTAATTAAAGAACAACAATGATAATTTGATTGTTAACAATTATCGGCGTTGTTTTTAATGCCGTCCAACAATTGTTTTGACAGGATAACAGGATTT
>JAOZMT010000281.1 GCA_029934175.1 Victivallales bacterium
AAAATTCAACATTAAAAAAATGAGTCTTAATCTTTGCTTTTATTGGGGTTGATTTAGTTAAAGATTTAAAGAGTTAACCAATAGAGTAAAGCTAGAGTTTACTGGAATATAAACTCTGGCTTTACTCTATTGGTTAATTCTTTTTTTTGGTTCAGGCTAGAAGCCCAAACCACATTTTTTTATTTTAAATAAATATTAAACTAATCTCAAATTTTCTTGATTTTATAGAAAGTTGGTATATGTTATTTTTTAAATTTCTAAATATAAAAATCATCATAAATAAATGGAGTTTACAAAATGTATAAAAAGCTTATAAAGGAATGTCGTTATTTTTTGCTTCTTTTGATGTTGCCATCGTGTGTTCAATTAAAAGACAAAGAAGAGTTGAAGTCAACAGAGGTTATTGAGTCAAAGAAAACAGAAGAGCAAGTTAAAGTTATCAAAGAAGAGTCAACAGATGATTTGGTAAAGTTTCCTAAGTTGAAATTATCTCGTTCACATCTTTCACAGTTTAAAAATCTAAATAAAACGGCTCCTGCCAAAAATATAAACAATAATAAACCTTTTTATGAATATTATTTAAAGAATAAAAAACAAGGCGAAATGTTAGATGTTACAAATGATTCACAAGCTACTTTTGATGCAATTTCAATTATTAATTTCGTTGATGCTTTCTCAAAGGTTTTAGAATTTAACTATATTGTTGACCCAACACTAAATAGCACTGTTACAATTTCAATAGAAGCCCAAATGTCTAGAAGAGATTTATGGAAAGCATTTGAACAAGTCTTATGGCTAGGCGGAGCTTACTGTTCGTTAGAAGGCGATATTTTACATATTCTTCCATTCAAAAAAATGCCGCAAGAACGAGAGCTTTTCAAAAATGAAAATCCTAGAGCTAATGTAGAAGTTGCTTTAATTCAAATA
Source organism: Victivallales bacterium (assembly GCA_029934175.1). GTDB lineage: Bacteria > Verrucomicrobiota > Lentisphaeria > Victivallales > JAUVCU01 > JAOZMT01. The sequence goes on from JAOZMT010000281.1 coordinate 928, forward strand.
AAAAATGCATCTTCAAAAGACATATCTACTTATATAAAAGAATTTTTAACGCCTGGAGCGTTGGCAATTGATATTACATCTCAAAATGCATTGTTAATAGTTGAAGCACCACCAAATATGAAAAAAATTCGTCAACTAATATTAACTTTAGATAAAAAAAATCGTGACAACTGGCCGCATCGTATTTTTCCGTGCATAAATATGTCAGCAACAAGATTAACAAGTGAGTTAAAATATATTTTACCAATTTTAGGTTTTGCTGTTACATCTGGCGAATCTAAAATGGAACCAGGCTCTGTGCATATGACAAGTTTAGATAGACTACAAATAATAGTTGCATCTGCCGCAAATGAAGAAGCTTTAGATGAAATAACTCGTTGGCTAACAATATTAGATAATGATGATATTGGAGAACAAGAACAATTATTTATTTACAATGTGAAAAATGGAAAAGCTGAAGAATTAAATCAAGCTTTATCTGTTCTGTTTTCAACATCAGGAAATACATTATCAGCTCCTACTGGTGGAACATCATCAACTGGAAGTAGCACTGGAAGCAGTATGTCAAAAAGTTCACCTTCATCATCTTCTTCAAGAAAATCATCTTCTAATTCACAAGAAGGACCTGCGAGTGTTTTTGAAACGCCAGTAACTATATTTGCAGATGGTGTTCATAACAGATTATTAATAAAGACAACAGCGAGAGCTTATTCTAGAATAAAAGCCCTTCTTGAAAGTATTGATACAGCAGTATCTCAAGTTCTTTTACAAATTATGGTTTCGGAAATAACACTTTCAGAAGACACCGAATATGGAACAGAATTTGGATATAGCACTTCTGGAGATGGAGGAAACAAGAGTTCTGTTAATTATTATGACACATTATATAAGACGAATTATTCAGCGTTAAGTTCTACAGATGCAAATGCATTAGGAGGTTCATATTTATTATCTGAACCAGGAAATTCAAATCGTTTTGCATACATTAGAGCTTTAGCTGGAGAAGGTAAAGCGACAGTTCTTTCCTCTCCACAAATTGTTGTAGAAAACAATTCTGAAGCTTTAGTTTCAGTTGGAGATAAAGTTCCTATTGTAACATCAGAAAATTCAGATACATCATCTGGCACAACAACAAATCGTGAAATTCAATATGAGGAGACAGGAACAATTCTTACAATAACACCACAAATTACGACAAGTGGTTTGATAAAAATAAAGTTAAAACAAGAAGTTTCATCTGCTGTAAGTAATACAAGTTCAGGGATTGATTCACCGATAATTCAAAAACGAACCCTTCAAACACAACTTTCATTGGGCGATGGCAAAACCGTGATAGTTGGAGGTTTAATAAGTAAGAAAGATACAGTCATTCGCAATGGCTTACCCTTTATAAAAGACTTGCCACTAATTGGTCATCTTTTAAGTTATAATTATATAGATTCTAGTCGCACAGAGTTGATTATTCTCATTACTGGTAAAATTATTACAAATAAGACAAAACAAGAGAAATTAATGGAGCGCTTCAGAAATGCTGTTCAAGAAATAAAGAACCTAGAAGAATTAAATAAAAAACCTATGAAAAAATAATTATGAATATAGTATCTCCAGAATTTTTAATAACTGATTATAATTCAGTAATAGAGCAAGAACTTTCAAGTTTATATGAACCTTACAAGGAGGATATAGATAAGGTTGTTGATAAAGAAAGGTTAGATTGGGAGTTATGCAGCAGAGGTTTATTGTCTGAAAAAGACATTTTATCAGCTTATGCAAAAGCTACTGAGCTACCTGTTGTTTCTACTGATGATATTAATGATTTAGTTATGCTGAAAAATATTTCTGCGGACTATGCAAGAAGTAATTGTTGTTTGCCACTTATAAAAGAAGTGAAAGAAGAAGAACCAAAAGATGGCGATGACTCTATTACGATGTTAATTTCTGACCCATATCATGTAGAGCAAATGATTTATCTTTTTGCAAAATTACATAATAAAAATCTAAAGTTTTCATTAATGCGTCGTAGTTCATTAGACCAATTAATTAGTGAATATTATTCTCAAGAAGAAAAAGAAACAGTATCAACAGATTTAGGAAATAGTGAAGAAGCCTTAAAAAATATGGCTAGTGAGGCGAAAATAGTTCGCTTTGTGAATGAAATTTTTTCAAGAGCAATTGAATTAGATGTGAGTGATATTCATATAGAACCAGAAGAGAACAATTTAGCGATAAGGTTTCGAATAGATGGAATTCTTCACGATTCAATGCATGCAACAATATCCCAATATCCAGCTATTGCATCAAGAATTAAACTTATCGGAGGACTTAACATAGCCGAGACGCGCTTACCTCAAGATGGACGGACAGATATTCAGTTAGGCAAGCATAGTATAGATATACGAATAAGCACAATCCCCACGATGAATGGAGAAAGTATCGTAATGAGATTACTTCGTAACGATGTGATGGAATTTAATCTTGAAAATGTTGGAATGGCTAGTGATATGCGTGAAGAGTTTGAGAAGTTAGTAAAGATACCGCATGGGATAGTTCTAGTTGTTGGACCTACAGGAAGTGGAAAGACAACAACATTGTATAGTGTTATGGGAATGTTAAATTCTCCTGATAAAAAAATAATTACAATTGAAGATCCCGTTGAGTATCGACAAGATAGATTATCACAAATTCAAGTTAATCCTAAGATAGGTATGGATTTTGCAAGTGGTTTGCGACATATAGTTCGACAAGACCCAGATATCATACTTGTTGGAGAAATTCGTGATAGAGAGACTGCCGAAATTGCGATTAATGCAGCTTTGACAGGACATTTAGTTTTAAGCACTTTACATACAAATGATGCTGCTGGTGCGGTAAGTAGATTGTTAGATATGGGAATTGACGGCTTTTTAATATCCTCTGCTCTTGCTGGTGTTTTATCACAAAGGCTAGTTAGAAAATCTTGCGATTCGTGCAATGATGAATCTTTAAAAAATAAAAAAGGACAATGTGCGAAGTGTGCAGACTCTGGGTTTAAAGGCAGGTTAGGTATTTTTGAATTAATGAAAATAAATGATAAAATAAGTAATGCAATTTCCAATAATAAAGATAGTCACATAATAAAGTCGTTGGCAATAGAAAATGGTATGGTTCCGCTTCATGATGATGGTATCAAGAAGTTTAAGGCAGGTTTAAC
>JAOZMT010000282.1 GCA_029934175.1 Victivallales bacterium
TAACTGCTAACCGCTAACTGCTAAAAAGCGCCAACGCAGGTATTTCTTGTTTTTCTATGCCTGGTCCAGAATATTCTAGTTTAAGAGCAGGTTTTCCTGTTTTATGTGGATAATGTAATTCTATTTTATGAAATCCTTTATATAGCATTCTTTCGATAATGTCATTTTTAGGATTCCCCCAGCTTTTAATATTTAATTTTTTATCTATCAATAATCTTGCTCCTTTTCCAGAATTTAAATAAAATTTATATTTTCCTGTCTTTTCAATTTTGATATATCCATTTAAGTTCAAACAAAAATACTCATCTCTATCAATTAAATTTTCTAAAGTAAAATTGCAATTTACAACCTTTTCATATTTTTTCTTTTTCAATGATGGATATGCCCCTCGCTTAACTTCTGCATAGGCATAAATTAATCCTTGCTTTAATTCTTTATCTATCTTGTGAAGTTTATTTGTTATTGTTTCACTTGACTTATACCCTTTCTTAATACGCTTTGCTTTTAGGTTACATGATTTTGAAATATAATAAGATTCAGTCTCTGCATACTTCGCAGATTTTAATGTTGGCTCTGTATCATCAATGGTAAAATAAATGTCATTTAGATTATTTCCTTCAAATTTAAATGGCGTTCTTTCTTCAAAATATGGATGTTCTATATTTACCTTAAATGGCAACAATATTTTTTCCGCAATTTTCTTAACTTTATCTAACTCTACTGCATAAATTGCAACTTTACCTTTAGCTTTTAATAAAATATGCTCCTTTGTTATTTGCAAATAAGTATTATCATCTCGCAAGTGAAGTATATCTGTAATATCCTCATCTAACTCAAAAGGAATTTGTTTTGTATAAAATTTATCTGCTTCAAAAAGAGTAAACATATAATGTTTTTTCTTGTAATCATAATCCCAAGTTATAAAATTATCAGCTGTTTTATTATTAAAATATTCTCCCAAATAAAAAGGGAAAGATTTGCTATCATAATGTTTCATTGGAATTGATAATTTTTTGCATTTATCAATAATAACATTTTCTCTATCTGAAATTGGAATATGTAAATATCGATTTTCTAATTCATTATGAACAACCAATAAACACCTTCTTAATTCCCCAAAAGCCGCTTCTCCTACAACGCATCTTTTAACAAATCGTTTTATTAATTTATCATCAATACTTTGTGGCACAATTAACTCTTTTTTATTTTTATCAAATAAACAGTAAATATCTGGAGAATATGTTCCTAACACAACTAACAAATAATCTTCAGAAATATTTTCTATTGAGTATAAATCAGGTAATTTACTATTAAAACTTAACATCATTGTCAAAGGTAAATACTTTTTCATTCTTGTAGAGGCTAATAAATTCATTTTTTCAAGTTCTATTTCATAAGAAAGTAATCCTGTTTCAAAATCATCACTAAAGCCTGCATATAAAAATTTATTGTCTAAAGAAATAGCTGAATATTTTTTCTTTGGCAATTTTACTTTACTCCATTCTTTAGAATTTAAATTAAGTTGAATAAACTCATCTTTCCCAAAAATGATATAATTTTTATTCATAACTAAATGTATTCTTCCTCTGTCTAATGGGTCTTCTCTTCCAAACTCTAAAAGTTGATTACAAACAAAATAATCTATTTTTTCTGATTTAAAAATTTCTCTTTCTTTGGTATCTAAATCAACAATAGATATTGCATAATACGCCTCTGTTTCATTAATATATTTTTGAAATAAAAAATAAACTTTGCCATCCTTACAATCTATCTTTTGCAACTTATAATCTTGCAATTCACTATTGACATCACCTTTTATATATTCCACAAATTCTAATTGAGATTTTTCTTTGATTTCAAATTCTTTTTTCAAAACATCATATAATCGCCCTAAAAAATAGACAGAATATTTTGATGTTTTCAACTCTTGATGTTCTTTCAATAATAAAAACATTTCCTTTCGTTCTGCATCTGTTGCGGTAAATTCAGTTGCTTTAAACTCTTTCAAGTTTTCTGGTGTAACTGTTTCCTTACATCGCTTCATAAGCTCCATAAATTCTTTTAGTTTCATATCATTTGTTTTATAAAAATCATCTATAATTGATATAAAACCAACTCCTTTATTTTCTATTTGTTTTTTATTTGTTATCGCATATTTAAGCATTTCTTTTAAAACTTTCGATAAGATTGTATTGTATTTTTCATCAAAATAAAGATGAAAATTATGAGAAATAAAGATTTTTTGCTGAGCCAGCTCTTCGATATGTTTTTCTATAAAATCCATATAAGATTCCAAAGGCTTATCTCTATTTTCAAATCCTTCACATTCTATTTCAAAAGAGAGAGCATCAAATTGAAGTTGTAAATTATCACTGATTTTTAATTCATTTAAAAATTCTTTCTTTTGTTCTTCAGATACAATTTTATTTTCTTTCCAATTTATATAAAGTGGAATGGTTTTATTTTTGCTATTATTTTCAGAAAAATGTTGTCCCATATTCCACCTTGTTCCCATAAACATTTCCTTATTCTTCTTATAAAATTTTTCACCTAAGCATAAAACATATTCCTTTTTTATATCTTCCCAAGAATCAAAAATCAATGGCAAGTATTCTAGATATTCATGTTCAGTTCGTAATTCCAAAGGTTCAATAAAAGTTCTAATTTCTTTTCTTAAATAAGCCGTTTTATCCTTGTGCTTATCTAAAGCATTTTCTTCATAGTAACATCTTAACATTCTTCTTGTATGGTCAATAATTTCTATTCCAAGCTTTTGCCAATCTTGTTTATAATATGAAAACTCTTGCTTTTTTGAAATATTTTTATTATAAAAATATTTCTTATATAATTCTAATGCAAAAATACCAGAATTTACATATTTATCGGACTCTGCAACAGTGATAAAACCAGCTCTATATTCTTTGTATTTGCTTAGATTTTCATTATAAACAGTTGGATAAGTCGCATTCATAAAACAACTAATTCTAAGACTAATCATTTCATTAGTTCTACAACCTAAAGCCCAAGCACTTTCTGCGGATTGTGCAGCTTTTTGGAATAGTCCTGCATTAAATGCCCATTGGGCTTCTTTAAAATATTCATTCGCTTCTTTTGCTCGGTCATAATGAATTGTCTTTTTTGCGACTTGTGCAACTTTTAAAAATTCAGTTGTTAATTTATCTGCGATTTGTGCAAGATTTTCTTTTTTGTCAGTAACAATGATTTCTTGCTTTTCGCCATCTGGAGAACGAACTAATAATTTAATTTCAATGTTATCATCTTTTTGATTTATAGTTCCTTCAATAATATTTGTTCCTGTTTTGAAACCTGATTCATCTTCGCCTGATACATGTTTTTCAAAAGATGCCTCTGCCATATTCCATCGTTCTGCAACTAATATATTTTCTTCTTGCATTAAACGATGTGCAAAAATAGTATTTATTTCTCGCTCAAAAGTCAATAATTCTGGAGTGCTTAGCACACTTCGCAAATTTAACATTGATACAGTAACAATATTATCTTGCGACTTATGCAATTTATTAAACTTAGGTTGAAAACGATATTTGATAGAATCTGTCAAAGTAGCAACTTCGTTATTTTTATCAATAGGAGAAACCAAAGAATCTAAAATAATTCCTGTTTTAACTGCAAGTAGTTTTGATGTCAGATATTTTTTATCTTTAATAGTTTCTTCCGATAAAATAATTAATCCATCAGCACCAAGTAATCGTCCAAATTGAATACTTTTTTGTGCAATATTAGATTGTGATATTTCATGTTCACGCAACAAATAATCCCAATCAGAGCGTTCGAGCAGATGAATATTTTCATCTTGCGAAAGTTGCACAGTTAGCAAATCGACTTCTTTTTGATATTTTTCAGTATCGCCAATAATTGCAATCTTCGCAGGTTCTGCATAAATCGCAAAGATTATAAAGAATGCACAGGTCGCAATAACTTTTTTAATAGAACACGGATTTTGCGGATTGTGCAGATTTCCACAGATTTTTTTAAATTTTTTATTTGTCATAATTTTTCCTTTTTTTTTTTATTTTTTTTATTAAACTGCTAACTGCTAACTGCTAACTGCTAACTGCTAACTGCTAACTGCTA
>JAOZMT010000283.1 GCA_029934175.1 Victivallales bacterium
CAGTATTATTTATATAGTTATAATTACTAACATTGTATGTTGAGGCTAGATCAAGTTTTATTATATTATCAAAAAGATGTTCTATCAATTCATCAGCTTTATCTGAGTTGTTTTTCAAGTATAATTCATTTGCGACTTGTGCAAACTGTTTTATATCATAACTGTATGATTCTGATGTTATTTCTCTATTCATAAGTTTTTCAAATATTCCAGTAGTTTCTATTTTTAAAGCATCTAAATAAAGTAAATATGCCTTGCCATTAATAGTCCCTTCTGTAATACTAAAATTTTTGAAAAAAGTTTTTAATGATAAACAAAAAGTTTTTATATGTTGCTTATCACATTTATTAATTGTATTAAGTTGTGTATTTAAAAAATCAAATATATCCGACTGCTTTTGACATTTAATTAAAAGTAATACGAACTTTGCTCCAAATGTATTAATTTTACTTAATTCATCTTGCTCTTTGCTTCCAAGTTTATAATGAATAGAATAAAGAAGTTCTGGAATGTAAAAAGGGAAATCTTTAAAACTGCCTAAACAAGAAAAATCTTTTAAAAATTTTATATTATCACTAGAATTATTTTGTGCGAGTAATTCTCTAAAATCATTTCCAATATATTCATAAATATTATGTGCTTGACTTGAAAGGTTAATTGCATCTTGATATTTTTTTTGCTGTGAAACATCTATAAATATTTTAGTATATTTAGGATTTACTTGTATTAAAAAGCGAATAATATCACTCATTGGTCGGATAAATGAATCTAGATTATCTCTTTTTAGCTTTTTATTTTTAACACACTTAATATTTTCTTTTAATATATCATCTAATATTTTTTCAGAAAATTCAATAAATTGTTCTTTTTTATCTCTCATAGCTAAAGACTTGAACCATATTTTTATTTTTGACTTGCTTAAATAATAGTCAAAGGATGATAATTTAATTTTAGGATTTAAATTAATATTTAAGTTTTTAATATTTATGACATTAATTGCAGCTAAAAAAGCATCTGTATTATTATAATTAATAGAATTCAAAAACTCTTCTGGAGACGCATTGAATAATTTATCTACTTGATAAAAAAACTGATAATAGTTTCTTTCTTTGAATAGATTCTTTTTCAAGTCTTTCAAATTACTCAAAGCATTATTTTTATATGCATAATTCGCAACAAAAATTTCAAGTTGTGGCGTATTTTTAAATTTAGTCTGCAAATGAAAATATTGAGGATAATTATTATTTATATTTTTTATAGCTTCAATAGCATTGAGAAATAGTTCATCATCAAGATATGCTTTATTTTGCTTGTGCTTAAATAAATATTGGTATGCAAAAGCTTGTTTTACAGCAATACCTTTTTGCATACAAAAACTTGTAAACTCTAAAAATAATATTTCACGCTCTTTAAGATGTTTTTGTGTTGATTTATCAAACTTTTGATAATCTTCATAAGAAATAACATCAAAAACACTTGGCAATTTTTGAGAATGGTTTTCATCAGCCAATATATCAAAAAGCCGAGAGAAAAAACTTTCATTATCTTGTTTAATAAAATTAATATTTTTAATTTTGGGAAGTAACAGGTTTATAAATTTTAAGCCAGTTTCTAATTTATCAAACTTATTTGTTTCATTAAAAAGTGTCATAATTGTCTTAAACGAGAGTTTTTTGAAATACTTCTGCGCAACATCTTCTTTGCTAGGCAATAATAACATTCCAAGTTTGAAGTTAATGAATTTATTGTTAGGTTCTAATTTTAAAACTTTTTTATATTCTATTATTGCATTGTCATATTCTTCAAAGGTTTCATAGAAAAATGCTAAAGCTAGCGAATTTTTATTTTCTTTTAACTTTTTTATAAACTCTTCTTCTTTATCTGCGTCTTTAATTTCAGATAAGAATATATAAAAGTTAAGATTATAATATGGTTCAATATCTAAGTTTAAAGAACGAACATAAACCTTTAGTCTTTTTTCAAATTCTAAAACAGCACAATCAATAGCTAAATCATCTTTATTTTCAGAAAATAACTTTCTAATTTTTTCTTCGGCAGATATATTCAAAGAATCTTCTTTATTGAGTTTTTCTTGAAAATCAGGAATCAAATCGTTTACTTGCAAAGAATAAAGGCAAGTTATAAGATTTTCAAGTTCAGTTTTTGTAAGTTTAAACGAACTTAAATTCTTACTTGCGACTTGTGCAAATTCTTTAATTTTGTCTACTTGCTTTGATTTTAATAGATAATACAAAATAGAACCATTTAAAGATTTCTTTTGTTCTATATCGGTTTCTTGTCCAATGACTTTGTTGATAATTTCAACTGCTCCTATGAAATCATTATTCAAACTTCTAGCGTGTGCAGCTAAAAGTAAATGAGAATTTGGAGTTTTTTCATCTTTTAACATATTATCAATTGCATACTTAGCATTTTCATTATTTTTACAATGCATTGCAATAAGCAATTTTAAAAGACTACTTTTAGAGTTTTTTGTTGCATTCCAAAGCTTATTGTTATCTAACTTTATACCTAGATATTTTTCATAATTATCATTATTTAAAAAACTTATAAATTGATGAGGTAAATTTTCTAAAAATTTTTCAGAATAATTTAAATCTTTAATAAGTAAATCCTTGTTATAAAAATAATCATATTTGCCGTCATTTGAAACAATTGATAATTTATTTAGTTGATAATTTTCAATGTATTGTATTAATTCTTCATATTTACCATTTTCAATGAGTAAAGGAATTAAAAAATGGAAATTTTTATAAATAGTTTCATTATCAGCATTTGATATTAAATTTTCAAGCTTTTGCCCTATTTGAGTTTTTAGTGGAGTTTTAATTTTATTTTGCAATGAAGAAAGGTAAAATTGTCCATAATTTGAAAATAATTTTGTTTCATCTTCTTTTTCTATAATATCTAACATTTCTTTTATATACTCTTCTGCTTGGATATTTAAATGTTGGAAAATATATGTATTTAAGAACATAGTTTTTATAAATTGAGGATAGTTTTTTTTGCACAAATCAAACATCTTACGGAACTCTGATTCTGTTTTAACCTTTCCCATAGTATAAGTAAACCAGATTGATGTTATAGTTTTATCATCTAGATATTTTTTATGAAAATATTCAAAAATAGATTGTTTTTCAGCATTATTTTCAAGAATATATTTTTGTTGTAATTTAGGATGAGAATATAAAAGAAATGCATATTCCGCATATTTAATATTTTTTTTCTTTAGATTATTTAATATTTTTGGAAATAGTTCAATATTATTAGACTTAACCACAATATTTGCGAGTTGTGCAAGAATTAAATACTTTACTTGAATTAAAGAGTTTGGCATTTTTATTGTATTATTTTTATCAACATTATAATAATATTTTTCAAAAGTATCATTTGGAATATATCGATCGACTTCATCAATGCAATCTCTAATATCTTTTAGTTTCAAAATATTAATTGCTTCTTTAGAATATCCTCTTTTATCTTTAGGAAAGTATAAATCTAGCTCGGCTTCACTATTATCATCTACTTCAATTTCTTTCTTTATATCAAGGATAAATAAAAATTTGTTTATAGCTTTTGTATATTCTTGATTATATTTTAAGGCAACAGAGTGTAAATATTGAATTCGATAATTAGAATCAAATTTATCACCAAACTTGTTTAAAAATTCAATAGCTTTTTTAGGTTGGACAGATACAATATATCGCATAGCAATATTTTCAGCATCTTTAGCATTCATATCTAATCCACCTGCCATATCAAATAGCATCATAAAGCCTTTATCTTCTTGATTATTTTTCAAATAGAAGTCCGCCTGTTTAGCATCTCCCATCAAATTAAATATTGTTATCAATGTTAAAAGTAATAATTTTTTCATAATTTCGTTTCCTGTTTTTATATTTTAAATATGGCATAGTTTCAATAAGGTCTTTACACTTTGAGCTAGAAAAGTCAAAAAAACCGTCGGAGTTCCGCTTTCAAGCGGATAGCAACATAAAGCGATTTATAGCTGGAACGGACTTAAAAACAACCTTAACCGTTTAAGGATAGTCTGTTATCAAAACATAGCT
>JAOZMT010000284.1 GCA_029934175.1 Victivallales bacterium
AAAGAATTTTATAATAAACAAAAGCCGTCACAACTGTTTTTAAAGAGGATACAACTTTACCTTCTTTTTTATTTTTCAACAACTCCAAAAAATTAGCACAACCAATAGGATTATTAATTGCATCCAAAGTTGTCTCTGCATCAGATTTTTCTGGTTTAGGAAAATCAGACTCATAGATAATTGAACTATCTGGAACTCTTACATCTATCTCTTCTCTATTACACAAAAATTTTATATTCATATTTCTCCTTGTTTTGTTGGCTAGTTTCATATTATGCATAAAACTACTTTACACTTTAGACTAGAAATTAAAGCTGTCAGAGTCCCGCTTTCAAGCGGAAGCAAAGTTAATAGCTTTAGCTATGTTTTGATTACAGACTATTCTTAAACGACTAAGGTTGTTTTTAAGTGAAAACCAGCGATAAATCGCTTTATCGGACTTCCGACTAAAGGGGCTGTCGATTTAAGCGTAGCGCCGTCCGTCTCGGCGGCATAATGCTTAAATACTGAGAAGAATACATTGCTTATTTGGGAACAAAAGCTTAAATTAAGTATCTTTCCCAGTATATTAACATTCTGCCACCGAGACGGTGGCGCTACGGTTTTGTGCTTTGCACTATGAATTGATTAAATCGACAGCCCCTAAAGTCGGTACTCTGACTATTTTTTCGACTATTTGTAATTGAAAGTGTAAAGTTCATTTGAAACTAGCCGTTTTGTTTAAAGCTTTTCACTTTTGTCCCAAGTGCCAGAGTCATTAGTTTGCATTTTTATTGGTTTATAACCAAGTTTTTCTGCCAATTTTTCTTGCATTTCTTTCAATATTTTAGATTTCAATTCAACTTTCTCTGCGGCAGGTGCAATAAAAACCAATGCTGCCTTGCGACTTGTCTTATTATTTGGATTATTATCTTTTATCTTTTTAAAAGCTGTTTTATATGCTTGAATTAATCCTTTTGTTGCTTTTAAATATTCAATAACAGCATTTTTTAAATTCTTCGACTCCTCATTATTAGGAGGAATTGTTTCATCAACTTTATTATATGCTTCAAGAATATCTTTATCCCACCTTTCTAAAGCTTTTTGAAGCAATAAAACACTAATTTTAGCTCCTTTACACCATGCATTCACAATATGCACTGGTCGAGCTGAATTCTCATTACCTAAATTCATAAAATCAATTATAGTATTACTGTAATCTGACTTTTTAGGTTTTAAGTATCCGTAATACATTAATCCAGCAGCAAATACAACAATTAGTAACATTGTAACTTTAGGTTTCATAAGATATCCTCCTATTTAATTAATAACAAGAAATAACTGCAATCATTTCTAGTGGTTCTTTGCTCAAGCATTTCATTGAATGCCCCGCGCCATCAGCCGTTAAAATAGTATCTCCTACATTTAAAATAGATACTTCTCCGTTATCATTCGCCTCTGCTTGACCTTTAGTTATAACAAAAACCTCTTCTTCATTTTCATGATTATGAAATCCTATAGAATCACCTGGTTGCACTATTATTTTTGCAAAAAGACGATTGTTTGCCTTCAGTTCATCTGCTTTCCAAAAATGTTCAATTTTAACATCTCCACTACCAGCATACATTTTTTCTTTAATCATCGACTCATAATTTCCTGCTTTTCTAATCATAATAAAATCTCCTATTTTGTTTCTAATTTTTTTTGCTCTTCAAGTAAAACAAGTTTATTTTTTTCTAAAACTTTTAATTTTCTTTTAAAACTATTTATCTCTTTGGTAACTTGCTTTAATTCAAATTTAATTTTTTGCTTTTCAATAGCATTTTTACCATATAATTTTTTCACCAATTTTTCAACTTCCGATCGAAGCACTCGATAATATGGATTCCCATGAGCATAATTCGTTTTATATTGTAATTTTCCTTTCTGAATAGCATCAAGAATTTCCTCTTCTTTTAATCCAAATTCTTTACAGGCATTTTTATGACTAAATGTGCCTCCGATTTTAGTCCATTCACTTCCACTCATTTTGACCTCCATTTTATATATTTTCAGTAATCCCAACTTTACCACAAAGTGGACTAAGTTTTTCTTTGTTTACTCTGTGTTTAAATGTAATTTAATGTGTTTTCTTAAACATTCAACATTCAAAATTCAAAATTTTATTTAAACCATTCTTCCCAACCATCAGTATAATATTTTACTAACTTATGAGTATCTATAGAATTTATTTCCGTTTCAATATACTTCATATCTTTTGGAAATGAAATCATATTTTGAAATGAATCTTTATCTAAATATCTTGTTGGAGTTTTTACTTTCAAATTACTCCACACTATTTTTTTGGGAGAAGCCATAACAAAACCCCACTCTCCAAATGATGGCAAGTATAAATGATATGGCTTAACTGCTATTTTCTCATTTAATTGAAATGGAGAACCAACTTCTGAGATTGTATTAAAAATACACCAAAAAGCTTTCCTTGCATACAATGGCGATGTCGATTGTGTTACAATTGCTCCATCTGCTGATAGATGATTTATTAACATTTGATAAAATGTTTTAGAATACAATCTACTAATCTCAATCCCATGTGGATCAGGTAAATCAACAATAATAACATCATATAAATCATTAGACTTTTCTAAAAACTTCCACGCATCAACATTGAAAATATTAATTTTTTCACTATTTAAGGCATTATTGTTTAATCTTGTAAACATTTTATTATTCTTAAATAATTCTGTCATCGCAGGATCTAAGTCAACTAAATCAATTTGTTCTAGATCATCATATTTTAATAATTCACGACAAGCCATTCCATCACCACCTCCAAGAATTAGAATCTTTTTATGTCGCCGTGCTTGTAGCATTACAGGATGAACCAATGCTTCGTGATAACGATATTCATCTTTTGTGCTAAATTGAACACTTCCATTTATAAAAAGAGTTACATCTGTATTATGTTTTGTTACAACAATGCGTTGATAAGGCGTTGTCTTTGCATAAATAATTTCACTTGAATATAAACTATCTTCTAAAATCGTAGTAATATTAGAAGAATATCCAAAAGCAACCAATAAAGTAACCATTGCCATTGATGTCGCAACAATAAGCTGTTTCTTTTTTACAATCTGTTCTTTAAAAATATAAATTGCGATATATGCAATAATTAGATTTAAAATACCAAAAAAGAGACTTGTTTTAATAAGTCCTAATCGTGGCAACAAAATAATTGGAAACAACAAAGAAGCCGCCAAAGCACCAATATAATCAAGCGTTAGAACATTAGAAATCATTATCTTTAGAGAATAATTTTTCATAATTCTCATGATAATAGGTATTTCCAATCCAGCTAATATCCCTATAGCTGAAGAAATAATAAATAAAAATGGCGTATAATTCTCAACTTTAGAAAAAGCTAAAAATAGAATAATTGTGCTAAAACCACCAACCAAACCAAGAATTATTTCTATAGTTACAAAAAAAACTTCAAGTTTTTTATCAATAAATCTCGACAAATATGAACCAATCCCCATTGCTGTCATAAATAATCCTATGACAAGCGAGAATTGATAAATAGAATCTCCAAGCAAATAACTTGAAATAGTTCCAGCTAAAAGTTCATATATCAGACCACAAGTAGCTATTGTAAAAATTGAAAATAGCAATAAAAACTTATTGCTATTCCGCATTTCTAAATCCATATTGCCTACTTGATTGCAGCCGCAATTATAATTGATAAACCAATAATGATTCCAGCAATAATAATTCCAAGTGATGTGTTTTGGTCTTCCTCTATTTCTTTCCTAATAGAGAACGGTGTAACTTTGTTAATGATTAAAAAAGATATTCCGAATGTAATAACTCCCAATGCACAATAAATAACTGTTTCAATTATTTGAGCGATTAAATTTTCTGGCATAATAGCCTCCTTTTGTTTTTTAATATCATAAACTTATATAATATTAATTTGTTTATATTATAGGGATTGTCCCTTTATATTTTAAATACTTTCCAGCCTTTTCCTTTGTATGTGTAAACCATCCATTGAGTAACATTATACTCTGGGAATTTATCAAAAATATCTTTTGCATACTTCGCAAGTT
>JAOZMT010000285.1 GCA_029934175.1 Victivallales bacterium
ATTTAAATATCGTATCATATATTGGGTTTGCTATAATCATAATTTTCTTCCTTTTAAATAAAATTTATTAATTTGCATAAGTCGCAAATCATTTATTTTTTAATATTTTCTCTAAATAATTAAATTCCTAAATTAGACAGCATTACGCTAATAGAATTAACTACTTTTGTTAATTTAGGGTGTGTTGTTTCAAATTCTGCAACTGCAACATTTAAGCCATTAAGAGAGTTATCAAGAAGATCTTTATTTTGATTTATTTTAATAGCTTCATGAGTTGAAGAATTTGCATAATTCGCAATTGATTCCGCTTGTTCTGAATTATTATCTGATAAAGATGATATTTCCGACTTTAATTCTGAGACAAGATTTAAAAACTCGCTTTTATTATCATCAGATATTGCTTTTGAATTTTGTATTTTATTTTGTATTTTTTCAATTGTTGAGTTTATCATATTAAATACCTTCCTGTTCAGATTTTTTTATGCTAGGTATAAAAATATCAAAAATTGTGCCTACCCCTATTTTACTCTTGACAAAAATATCCCCCTTATGACTCTGAATAATTCCGTGAACAATAGACAAACCTAAGCCAGTTCCTTTATCTTTTGATTTTGTAGTAAAAAATGGATCAAATATTTTATCCATCAACTTTTCTTTTATTCCAGAACCAGTATCCTCTATTTTCAAGTGAATATAATCTCCAGATTCCAACCCCATGGCTTTACCTGTCTCAAGAGAAACATATTCATCATTTAAATAAAAAGTTAAAACTCCACCAGATTCTTCCATTGCATGAACTGCATTTTTTGCTAAATTCATAATTACTTGATGCAATTGAGTTGTATTCCCCATAATAAGACTTTTTGCCTCTAGTTTCATTTCTATTTTGATATTTTGAGGAAGCATTGGACTTAATAATATTTTAACCTCATCAACAACATTCTCTAAATTTATAAAATTTCTAGTAATATTCTGTTCTGTAATAGTATTAGAGCGCCCCATAGACCTAACCTGTTCGATTAAATCTTTAGCTCGATTTACACCTATCAATACTTGCTGTAAACTATCCTTAATTCCTTTATCTTCTATACTCATCATTGCCATCTCTGTATAACAGTTTATAGGCAAAAGTATATTATTAAAATCATGTGCAAGCTTACTAGTCATAGTTCCAATAGCTTCCATTTTCTTACCTCGTTGAACTTTTTCTTCTAATTGCCCTCTGACAATTCTCTCTAACTCTAAATCTTCTTGCGATCTATGCAAAGCTTCAGTTTTTTGAATGACCTTACTATTTAATTGATCTCTGAAATTTTTCAGATCTAACTGAGATTTAACACGAGCCTTGACAACTTGCGGAGTAAATGGCTTAGTTATATAATCTACAGCTCCCTGTTCTAATCCAAAAGCCTCTGATTCAGCATCTTGCATTGCAGTAATGAATATTATAGGAATTTCTTCTGTATCTTTATTCTTTTTTATTTCAGAACAAAATTCATATCCATTAAGTTCAGGCATTTGAATGTCCAACAATATAATATCAGGTCTATTATTAGCATCTTTAGCTTTCTTTAATCCATCATAAGGATCTTTTGTTGCAATTATTTGATAATTAGGGATGTCAGAGAGTGCCTCTATTAGCAGTCTAATATTTATCGCTTCATCATCAACTATTAAAATTTTTTGTTTTTTATTCATTAATTATTACCTCTATTTAAACTATTTTTCTTATTACATTATAATAGCACTGTTTTGTTAAAAAACAAATATCTATAATTTTTTTTTAAGAAAAAATTATTATTAATTGATTTTAAGTTTAAATGGTGTATATTTTTAATTAAAGAATATAGGTAAATAAAAACAAGGATAACTTATGGCGAAGAATAATTTTTTCAATGCAGATGTATTTTTTGCACTTTTTGTCGCAGGGACACTTGGTGTTCTACTTATTCCATTGCCATCTATTGTATTAGATTTACTTTTACTTATCAATATATCCCTTAGTATGCTACTCTTGATGTTAATTTTTTACTTAAAAAGATCTCTTGACATATCATCGTTCCCAACAATATTATTAGTTTTAACACTTTTCAGACTATCTTTAAATGTAGCATCTACAAAATTAATACTACAAGATGGGCAAGCTGGAGATGTAATTCATGCCTTTGGTAACTTCGTTGTTGGGGGAAATTATGTTATTGGGGCTGTTATTTTCATAATTTTAGTGGTTATTAACTTTATGGTTATCGTAAAAGGTTCTGGTAGAATCGCAGAAGTTTCAGCAAGATTTACATTAGATGCAATGCCAGGAAAACAAATGAGTATTGATGCAGATTTAAATGCTGGGGTTCTTGATGATGAACAAGCCAAGGCTAGGCGACAAGAGTTAAGTGACGAGGCTGAATTTTATGGAGCTATGGATGGTGCAAGTAAATTTGTGTCAGGAGATGCAATGGCAGGGATAGTAATTACTGCAATAAATGTTGTTGGAGGGATTGCAGTCGGAACACTACAACAAGGTTTACCAGTTGTGGAAGCACTTAAAAAATATACTTTACTAACTATAGGAGATGGTTTAGTTAGTCAAATACCTGGTTTAATGATTTCAATATCTGCTGGTATGTTAGTTGCAAAAACAGCTGGAAATGAAGGAGGAACTGGAGAACATCTTTTTTCACAAGTTTTAAGTAAACATCAACCAATCTTTATTACAGCTATCATAATTCCTGTCTTTGGAATGATATTAGGATTCTTTTTTGTAGCTTTTATGCTTAGTTTAATTTTATTTATTATTGGGTTTAATGTTTATAAAAGAAATCAACTTATTGAAAATGAAGAGCTAGATATTTCTTTAAATCATGGGAATAAAGCATTACCTGGCGGGGCTCAGAATGCTCTTGAACAGGGAGTTGATAGTGATGAAGAAAAATTAAAAGCTGATGCTGAAAAAAACAAAATTCCTATTATAAACCCTATGACACTTGAAGTTGGTTTTAGTTTAATTCCATTAGTATCGGCTGATCAAGATGGTGATTTAGTCGATAGAATAGCGATGATTAGAGAGCAAATTAAAGAGGAAATGGGATTTTTAATTCCACCAATTTCTATTCAAGACAATATTGAATTAGCAAGTGATGAATACAGAATTATGGTTCGTGGCTTAGAACGAGCGCGTGGCTCTGTTCATCCTAAATCACACATGGCGATTAATCCTGGAGATATAGAGACTCCAATTGAAGGAATCAAAACCCAAGACCCTGCATTTGGATTTGATGCAATTTGGATTAACGAAAATAGAGTTAATGCGGCTGAGGATATGGGCTATACCGTAGTTGATGCAGCAAGTGTTATAACAACACATGTAACAAAAATAGTAAAAGACTATGCTGCAAACCTACTTTCAAGACAAGATGTGAGTCTTCTTTTGGAACAAGTCAAAGAAAAAAATGATGCAGTTGTTACAGAATTAATTCCACAAAGATTAAATATTGGAGTGATACACCGTGTTTTACAACATTTACTAGATGAACAAATCCCTATTCATGATATGGCTTTAATATTGGAAACTTTAAGTGACTATGCATTACAAACCAAAGATCCTATCGTTTTAGCAGAATTTGCAAGACAAGCTCTAAAAGGACACATTATTGCTAGGTATATTAGTGATGATAGAGTTCTGTATGCCATGACATTACATCCAATGATAGAAGAAGAAATACAAAATTCTATAACTCAAGGTGCAGGTGGAGGAATAATGAGCTTACCTCCTGAAAGAGCAGTTCAAATAACAGATGCTATTTTTGCAGCTTTTGATCAGCTACAACAAGCTATAGATGCTGATATTGTCCTGTTAGTTTCGCCTTTAATTCGTCTACATCTTTTCAGAATGGTTGAAAGAAAAATAGCAGATCTTCCGGTTTTATCATATTCTGAAATATCGGATGATATCCCATTAGAAGTTTTAAGAACTGTTGAAGTTTAGCACGAATCGCAAAAAACTGAGAGTAAATATATAACTTAAAGTGTATATATTCAGTAAACCCCATTTTACCACAAAGTAGACGAAGTTTTTCGCAA
>JAOZMT010000286.1 GCA_029934175.1 Victivallales bacterium
CGGACTTCCGCTTGAACTGACTGCTTTAATTTCTAATCCAAAGTGTAAAGACCTTATTGAAACTAGCCCAAAAATAATGTTTTACATTTTCTTATTAGTGTTTTGTTAGTGTTTATTAGTGGTGAATATTTTAATTAATGACCGCCGTTAGGAACAAGTCCGATTATTTTTATTCGCTCAATCAGTGTAAAAGTAATAAATCATTAAATAAATAGAACTATTTTGAAATTAATTTGCATTTTCTTGGTTTTATGATATTTTACATAACTAAGCGTTTATCGTTATGAAAAAACTTACAAATATTCAATTTTTATGTTTTGTGCAAACAGAAAAGGTGTCTGCTGTTCTTTATTATTGAACAACAAAATAAAAAATTTAAAAATAAAAAAAGGAGATGTTATGTCTAGCAATTTTGTCCATTTACATTTACATACAGATTATAGTTTACTTGATGGAGCGTGTTCTATCGGAGGCTTACATAAATTAGCACAAGAGTATCGTATGCCAGCAGTTGCAATGACTGATCATGGTTTTATGGGTGGTGCTATTGATATGTATAATACTTTTAACAAACCAGATGGTTTTCGTGTTAAACCTATTATTGGGACAGAGTTTTATTTGTCTCCAACAACTCGTTTTGATAAAAATGTCAACACCCCACACATTCGGGGCTATCATTTAGTTTTACTTGCAAAAGATAATATTGGTTATAAAAGTTTATGTAAATTACATTCAATAGGTTCAAAGGAAGGATATTATTATAAACCACGAATTGATAAAGAAATTTTAGCTGAAAATTCAGAAGGATTAATTGCACTAACCGCATGTATTCAAGGAGAAATCCCTAGAACTATTCTTGATGGAGATAAAAGAAAGGCAAAGGAACATTTAGCATGGTATTTAGATGTTTTTGGTAGAGAGAATCTTTACCTAGAAATTATGGACCACGGCTTGAAAGAAGAAATTGAAGTTAATAAAGAACTTATTTCGCTAGGAAAAGAATTTGAAATTCCATTAGTTGCTACAAACGATGTTCATTATCTAAAAAGAGAGCATGCACGAGCTCATGAAATGATGCTGTGTATTCAAACAAAATCTACAATGAATGACCCTACTCATTTTAAGTTTTCTAATGATGAATTTTATTTAAAAAATGAAAATGAAATGCGTGAATTATTTAAAGATGTTCCTGAAGCAATAACAAATACTTTAGAAGTTGCTGAAAAATGTAACCTCGAATTTGATTTTAAGACAAACCATTATCCAGAAACTCCTTTAGATACAACTAAATATAAATCTCGTAAAGATCATTTAAGAGAAATATGCCTTGATGCTATCCCTGAATTATATGATTTCGATCCACGAGCTACATTAGATGATGCACAAAAGAAAATTGTTGAAAGAATGGATTTTGAGTTAGATGTTATTGAAAAAATGGGATTTCCGAGTTATTTTCTTGTTGTAAAAGATTTTATTGATTGGTCGCATAAAGAAGGTATTCCTGTTGGTCCTGGTCGAGGTAGTGGAGCAGGTAGTATTGTTGCATATTTGACTAGAATTACAGATATTGAACCTTTAAGATTTAACCTACTTTTTGAGAGATTTTTGAATCCAGAGCGTGTTAGTCCTCCCGACTTTGATATTGATTTTTGCGAGCGTCGTCGTGAAGAAGTTATTAAATATGTTCGTAATAAATATGGAGCAGAGTCGGTTGCACAGATTGGAACTTATGGAACTTTAAAGGCTAAGGCAGTAATAAAAGATGTCGCACGAGTATGTGGTCATCCTGCTTATGTAGGCAATGATATAACTAAGCTCATTGAAGGAAGTCCTAAAAACTTTGAAAAAGCAAAAAAGGAAAATCCAGACTTTGTAAAACTTTTAGAAAACGATGAAATAGCTGCAGAAATTATAGAAGATGCTAAGCCATTAGTTGGCTTAAATCGTAATATGAGCACACATGCTGCTGGTGTAATTATTGGAGATCAACCATTAGCAAATTTAGTTCCACTATGCAAAGCTGCTGATAAAGTTGATTCTAAAGAAATTATCTTACAAACTCAGTTTAGTGCAGTGCCTTGTGAGTCTTTAGGACTTTTAAAAATGGACTTTTTGGGATTAAGAACTTTAACTGTTATTGATGACGCAATGAAAAATGTTAAGAAGTCTAAAAAGATAGACATAGATTGGAATAAAATTGGCTTGGAAGATAAAAAAACTTATGAATTAGTTAGACGCGGCGATACCGTTGGTGTTTTCCAGCTTGAATCAGGTGGAATGCAAACACTATGCCGACAATTTGGAGTTTCCACTATCGAACATATTATTGCACTACTCGCAATTTATCGACCTGGTCCGATGCAATTTATTCCTGAAATTATCGCAACAAAAAAAGGAGAAAAACAAATAGAAGATCAAGTTGCTCATCCTCTTATGATTCCTATTGTTAAGGAAACTTACGGGTTTATGATTTATCAAGAACAGATTATGCAGGTTGTTCAAGTTATTGCTGGATTCTCACTTGGTGGAGCAGATATTCTTCGTCGAGCGATTGGTAAAAAGAAAATAGATGTTTTGATGGCACAAAAAGAAAAATTTGTCAAAGGCTGTTTTGAGACAAATCAAATATCGGAAGAAAATTCCAATAAAATTTGGGCACAAATAGAAAAATTTGCTGAGTATGGATTTAATAAATCTCATAGTGCTGCTTATGGATTTTTAACATATAGAACTGCATATTTGAAAGCAAATCATCCTTTAGAATTTATGGCTGCAACATTATCTTCTGAATTAAGTAATGCTGAAAAAGTAATGTTCTTTATTAATGAATGCAAAGAAATGGGGGCAAATATTTTATCTCCAGATATAAATGTAAGTGATGTTCATTTTTCTGTTGATGGCGATAATATTCGATTTGGGCTAGGAGCTATTAAAGGAGTAGGATCAGCTGCAACCGAAAGGATTATTAATGCTAGAGAAAAAGAAGGTAAGTTTGAAGATATTTTAGATTTTTTTGAAAAAACTAATTGCGAAGTGGGCGGAAAAATGGTTGAATGCTTGATTAATGCAGGTGCATTTGATGCATTTGAACCTAATAGAGCTCAACTTGTTGCTATGATTGAAGTTGCTTCCAATAAAGCTTCTCAAAGCATTAAAGATAAAAAACAAGGTGCAGTTGATATGTTCGATATGTTTGGTGATGAATCAGATAAAGTAGCGGCAAACACTATTGAAGTTCCAAAAATTGCAGAATATAATGAAAAGTTTATGTTAGAACAAGAAAAAGAGTTATTGGGTTTT
This sequence comes from Victivallales bacterium, assembly GCA_029934175.1. GTDB lineage: Bacteria > Verrucomicrobiota > Lentisphaeria > Victivallales > JAUVCU01 > JAOZMT01. The sequence goes on from JAOZMT010000286.1 coordinate 3,301, forward strand.
TATGTTTCAGGACATCCTTTAGGAGATTTCGCAGATATTATCAATACTTTTTCAACTCATAATCTTGTAGAAGTAAAGGAATTAGAAGATGGTGAAGGTGTTAGGGTTGGCGGTATGATAAAACAGTCAATGAAAAAGATAAGTCAAAAAGGTAATGCTTATGGAATAATTGTTTTAGAAGATTTAGTTGGTTCTTGTGAATGTATGGTATATGGAAAAGCCTTTGAAAATTATCAATCATTTCTTGAGAATGATAGACTTATATATGTTGAAAGTTTTTCAAGTAAGCGAGATGAAGGAGAAAAAGTTAAACTTACTATAAATAATATTATTCCTTTAGAAGCAGTTCCAGAAAAGTTTTGTTCAGAGATACATATTCATCTTTTTGAATCAGAGAATGGCAATATTCTAGCTGATAAGCTAAAGTCTTTATGCTTAAAATATCCTGGAGATTCTAATTTAATTTTATGCATCAAAGCATTAAATGGAAAAAATATTTTTGTAGAATCAAGTTTACAAGTTAAAGTGTCTAAAGCATTCACAGATGCAGTTAAAGGTTTGCTTGGAGAAAGAATGTATAAACTTAGAGCAAAAAATTTACAAATGGAAAGAAAGAAAAGGTGGATACAAAAAGATTAAAAAAAATAAAAGAAAACTAACCTATTTGTGAAGTTTTATAATTAGATCATTTATTGGGCTTGTTCCTAACTTCTTCCATTAATTGAAAGATTCACCACTAATAAACACTAACAAAACACTAATAAGAAAA
>JAOZMT010000287.1 GCA_029934175.1 Victivallales bacterium
GCTTGGAGGAGGTGTTTTGCATATTCTTTCAGTTGCTCTCCATGGACGATTAAAAGTAAAAAATGACTAGTTAGCAGTGAGCAGTTAGCACAATCCGCAAAGTCTGTGTTCTATTAAAAATCCTGTTAATCCTGAAAATCTTGTTATCCTGTCTAAATAATGGACATGATTTAGGACAACGACAACCTTTTTCGAGTCAAAATTCCATTTTTTAATAATACAACATAGATTCAACTATGCAAAATAAACGATTTAGAAATATTAAAATTTTCCTAAGTTATTGATATTATTCTAAATTATAAAAACTATAAAAATTTCTTTGATTTTTATTCTTATTTTACTTGATTTTTTACCAAAATAATGATACATTTATACTGTCTGATGGCAATACAAAAAACACCCTGTTAATAACTTGTTAATAACTCTTTGTTTCTTGCATAAGTCGAAAATTTATTGAATTATTTTATAAAAAAACTTGTATTTTTTTATAATAATATTATCTTGTAGATAGTTTAATTTTTATAATTTACCATCCGATTTAACGATATATATAATTATAGTATGTTATTTTTTTTAATAAATATTAGAATAAATGTATATTGTTTGTTTAGAAATAGTTATATATATTTATAAATTTTTGAAAATATTATATAACTATATAAATATCAGAAAAATATGGAAACATATTATAAAAAATTAGAGGATTAAAAATCCTAAGAAAATAGAAACAAGTTTTATAAATATTTATTTTATAAATATTTAAAAACATAAATATAGGAAGTGTTAATAACTTATAATTAAAATGACTAAAAATAAAATAGAAATAGGAGATTTATGGTCTCAAATTTGCGGGATATTGAAAGTGAAATATCAGCCAGCAAATTTTAACACTTCATTTGCACAAATGGTGCCAATTGAAGTTTCTGATTCAACCTTGACTTTAGGTGTTGAAGATGATTTATTTTTAGACTTTTTGCCTATTAATTATGATACTCATATAATTGATGCAGCAAAATTTGTAACAGATCAAGACTTTCAATTAAAGTTTTTGACTAGTCCTGAATATGTTGTTGATATTGAAGAATGTGTGAAGGAAGAGATGAAAATCACAAGACCCCCTCAAGTTGTTACAAAAAAGAAAGTTAAAAAAATATCTATTGCAAATAAATGTAAGCCTCAATATACTTTTGAAAATTTTATAGAAGGAATGGATAATAAATTTGCATATAACGCAGCTTTAACTGATGCAAAGTCTCCTGGAACTTATAACCCTTTATTTATATATGGAGGAACTGGCTTAGGTAAAACTCATCTTTTACAATCAGTTGCTCACGAATACTTATTACATCATGAAGATTCAACTGTTGAATATATAACTTGCGAAGAACTAATGAACCAATTTAGTGATTCTTTACGAACAAAAAAACACTTCGAGTTTAGAAATAAATTTAGAAATGTTGATATTTTATTGGTTGATGATATACAATTTTTATCAAAGACAAAACAACTCCAAGAAGAATTTTTTAATCTGTTTAATACTTTATATAATGATAATAAACAAATAATTTTATCATCAGATAAGCCACCAGAAGAAATAAATGGGATAGAAGATAGACTTGTTTCAAGGTTTGCTTTTGGCTTAACAGCAGAAATTTTAAAACCATCATTTGAATTAAGGCTTGCTATTTTAAAGAAAAAACAAGAAACTCAAGAGATTAAATTAAGCGATAAAGTTCTTCGATTTCTTGCAACTCGTATCACTACAAGCGTTAGGCATCTTGAAGGAGCATTAATAAAACTTGTTGTATATGCTAATATAATGGATACTATTGATATCGACTTAGAAATTGCTGAAAAAGAATTAGCAAGGCTTTTAAATGAAGAAGCTGCATCACAAGTTGTATCTATTGAAACAATTCAGAAAAAAGTTGCAGAGCGATATGATATAAGAGTATCTGATATTTTAGGAAAACAGCGTCCACAAAATATAGCTCACCCTCGGGCAATAGCGATGTATTTATCAAGAGAAATGACAGATTTATCATTTCCTGAGATAGCTGAATCTTTTGGAGGAAAAACTCATGCAACAATACTTCATGCTCACAAAAAGATCAAGGTAGATATTACAAAAAATGAAGATACAAGAAGGCGAGTCGATTTATTAATAAGTCAAATTAGAAGTTAGTTCAAATGAAATATGAGAATGTTATAATTGGCGGTGGTCTTTCTGGTTTAGCAGCTGGTATAAGGTTAGCACATTATGGTAAAAAAGTTCTAATATGTGAACAACATTCTAGGATTGGTGGATTAAATTCTTATTATCATAGAAAAAATATTTTTTTAGAAACTGGTTTACATGCTATGACAAATTTTGTCTCAAAGAAAGCACATAAATCTCATCCTTTATTAAAGCTATTAAGACAACTTCGCATTCCTTATGACTCTTTACATTTAAGAGAGCAAAATTATTCATCAATCCTATTCCCAAACCATCAAATAGACTTTTCTAATGATTTTTCACAGTTTGAAACTAGTATTGCAGATTTATTTCCACAAGAAATAGATAATTTTATTAAGTTAAATAAGATGATTAATGAATATAATGAATTAGATTTAACTTTGCAGTGGCAATCGGCGAGAAAAATTGTTGGAGATTATATTAAAAATCCAATTCTAATTGATATGCTTTTTTGTCCATTATCATACTATGGTAGTGCAACTGAAGAGGATATGGATTTTTCACAATTTGTTATTATGTATAAAAGTATCTATTCCGAAGGTTTTTGTCGTCCAGCTGCAAATGGAATAAAGACTATTCTTGACATTTTGGAAAAAAGATTCCTTGAATCAGGAGGTCATTTAGAACTAAGTTGTAAAGTTAAGAATATAAAATCTAATAATAATGAAATTATATTGCACACTTCGCAAAAAGGTAAAGATAATATTATTACTGCTCAAAAAGTTTTATCTTCTGCTGGTTTAATTGAAACTAATAATCTTTTAGGAATAGAAAATACATTACAAACTGGAAATTTATCATATATTGAAACTGTTGCAATTTTAGATAATAAATATGATATGTCTGCACATAATCAAACAATCATATTTTTTAATAACTCTGATAAATTTTCTTATAAAAAAAGTAAGGAATTAACCAATTTTGCTAGTGGAGTTATTTGTGCTCCTCAGAATTTTCAATTTGCAAAAGATGATATATTACCAGATAAAGCTATCCGAATTACAGCTCTAGCAAATTATGATTTATGGAATTCTTTATCTAAAGAGCATTATAAACTTGAGAAAAATCAAGTAATAAAACAAGCTTTAACAACTGTTGAAAACTTATCAGATCTTAAAAATTTAGAGAAAAATTCAATTTTACTTGATTCTTTTACACCAAAAACAATTGAAAGATATACTGGACACTTAAATGGTGCAATTTATGGTTCACCAGTTAAAAACAAAACAGGTAAAATGAGTATTGATAATGTTTTTTTATGCGGAACAGATCAAGGTTTTTTAGGAATTACAGGCTCAATGCTTAGTGGGATTTCTATGGCAAATATGTATTTGTTGAGATAACTCTTTCAATCTCCAATATTCAACAAGGAATTGCCAATAACCAACCGAAGATAAGTTGCAAAAGTTAATTTATGAAATAGACTACAAAAATGGGTATATATTCAGTGAACCATATTAAATTATAGTTAACCACAGAGGAAACAAGGTTAAACACTAAGTTTCACAAAGAAAACCTTTGTGTTTTTTGCGAAAAACTTCGTCTACTTTGTGGTAAAATGGGGTTTACTGAATATATACCCGAACGCAAAGGGAATTAAATAAAAAAATCTGCACGATTCGCAAAAACAGTATTTTATAGAACACAGATGTTACAGATTGAACGGATTTTTGCAGATAGGATGTCTATTAAAAATAAATATCTTTATTCTCTCGCTTCTTTATTGAACATTTACATTTAGGACAAAAAGGTTCAAAAAGGTTCCATGCACCCTATAAAACAAATATAAATATTTTATTGTAAGAGTT
>JAOZMT010000288.1 GCA_029934175.1 Victivallales bacterium
ATAATATTCAAAGACTTAAATCATAACAAAAAGAAAAATGATAGAATTATATAAATATCCAATTTATTTCTGACTCTACCCTAAGCTGTTAGTTTTTTTGTAAGAAAAATCCCTAGAAATACTAATAATAATCCAACAGTATTTGTAATAGTAAAATACAATATCGCTAATTTATAATCTCCATTTTGTGCAAGTTTTGCAATATCTAATGTAAATGAAGAAAATGTTGTGAAACCTCCAAGTAATCCTGTAATTAAAAAAAGGTTATAATTTTCGTTGATTGATAATTTATTTAAATACACAAAAAGAATACCTATTAAAAAAGCTCCTGCTAAGTTCGCAACCAAAGTTCCATAAGGAAACACTTTACCTAAAACTGAGCCCATTACATTACCTGTTAAATATCTCAAAACAGCTCCTATTGCTCCACCTAATCCTACAAATAAAAAACTCATATCACCTCAGTTATTTATATAGAGCCTGCACGAAAAGGTTCTATAACTTTATTTATTCGCTTGCGAGTAGCCTGCGCTCACCGAGTGCAAAGGCAACGCATCTTGCAATTTCAATATCAAAACATTATTTAACTTCTATTGCAATAAACGCTTTATGATATTTCAACATTTTATTTATTCGATACAGTCTTTTGCGCTGGGGCAGCGCAAACTACTTCTCTCAAAACCTTTTCGTGCAAGGTTTATATATCTTTAATAGTATTTTTATCTAATTCTACATTCATTAAAGACCTAGATAACCTCGGCGTAAGTTTCTCCGCTTTTTATCCTTCGAAATTTAGTTTTTGTTTTTAACTTAAAATCATCTACGACATTTCGAGATTCTGTCCTGAAAGGACATTTTATATTAGCCTAGGGTTTCAATCCTAGGTATTGTATTATCAACCACTTGACCTGAAAGGGCATTTTATAATTGTTACATTATTTATAAATATTACACCATTTATAAAAAGCCCTTTCAGTGCTTATTTTATTTTTTATCTAATCCTAGGGTTAAAACCCTAGGCTGATATAAGATGCCCTTTCAGGGCAAATATAATTTTTTAATTCATTAATTATTCACTAATCTCTTCCTTGAAAAAACGGAGAAACTTACGCCGAAGCTATCTAGTAGCTTTTCTGCTTCATTTATTGTATATTTCTGATTGTTTTCTGTTTTTGTTTTGTTTAATAAAAAGAAATCTTCAATATTCTCTTCAATATTTTCTATATCTATAATTTTGTCTTGAGTTCTAATACTCTCAACCATACCATTCTTTAAATTGTTTATTATCATTAAAAAAGTTTTTAATTTATCATCCTTAATATCTATTTGAAGCGTTTGATATTTATCCCTGTTAATTTTCTATTTTGTTTAAATTTAATAACATTTAAGAAAAATACAAATATAACTTTCTATAAAATGCAAAATATATTTGCTTTTTTGCCTTAGAAGTAATACTATTAATCATATTTTAATTTAAAAAGGAGATTTATATGAATATTTTATTTGCAGCAAGTGAGGCTTTTCCATATGCAAAAAGTGGAGGATTGGCTGATATTATGCATTCGTTACCAAAATCATTAGCAGAAGCAGACCATAAAGTGTCTGTCGTCATACCATATTATCCTCAAATAATGGGAGAGTTATGTGGAAAACTTAAAGTTAGATATGATCAATTTGATGTTCAATTAGGTGATACTCTAGAAAGAACTAGAATTCATGAGGATCGTATAAATAAAAATTTAACATATTATTTTGTTGAATATAATAGATTTTACGATAGACCTAAATTATATGATTGGGCTGGAGAAGAATATGCGGATAACGCAGAGCGATATATATTCTTGTGTCGTGCAACAATGGATTTAGCTATAGCATTAAACTTAGATTTAGATATTTTACACACGAATGATTGGCATACATCACTTTGTAATGTTTATTTAAAAAGCAATATTTATTCTGATAATGCGACTTTCGCAAAATGTAAATCTGTTATTACAATTCACAATATTGGATATCAAGGTATTTTTGACAAAGCTAATTTATACTGGACTGGATTAGGCTGGGAATATTTCAATCATACTTGTCTAGAATATAATGATTGTTTAAACTTTTTAAATGCAGGAATTTTAACAGCAGATATGGTATCAACAGTAAGTCCAACTTATGCAAAAGAGATTTTAACTCCAGAGTTTGCATTTAATTTAGAAGGCTCTTTAGGTCATGTAGCTGCGAGAAATAAATTAAAGGGGATTATAAATTGTATTGATACTTATGAATGGAATTCTGAAATTGATCCATTAATACCTGCAAATTATACACTTAAATCATTAGCAGGAAAAAAGAAATGTAAAAAAGCTTTACAAAAACAATTTGGACTGCCACAAAAAGCAAAAACTCCTGTTTTTGGAATTGTATCAAGACTTGCAACTCAAAAAGGAATTGATGTTTTTTGTGATGCAATATGGTCAATGCTTGAAGAAGATGATTGTCAATTTGTAATATTAGGTTCTGGAGAACAATGGTTACATGATAGACTAGACTTTTTAGCAAAATCATTTCCTAAAAAAATAGGTGTTTATATAGGGTATGATAATAAATTAGCTCATATGATTGAAGCTGGTGTTGATATGTTTGTTATGCCATCAAGATATGAGCCTTGTGGTTTAAATCAAATGTATAGTATGCGTTATGGAACAGTTCCAGTGGTTAGAGCAACAGGAGGATTAGAAGATACGGTTGAGAATTATGATCCGAATACAGTAGATAGTTCAACAGGTTTTAAATTTAATTTATTAACTGTTGATGCACTATTAAATACTCTTCGTTGGGCAGAAGCTATTTATGCTACAAGACCTGATCATTTTTCAAAAATAATGGCGAACGGAATGAAACAAGATTTTTCAGCTAAACATATGGCTAAAGAATATGAACAAATGTACTTGGAGATTTAAATGAATATTACAGTATTAAGTGATGGAGGCTGGGGAACATCTCTAGCAAATGTATTATGTGACAATGGAAATAAAGTTACAATGTGGGGACCTTTTCCTGATTATATTGAGGAAATGAAAGAAACTCGAGAAAACAGTAGATTTTTAAAAGGATATCCTTTACCTGAAAGTTTAATTCTTGAAGGAGATATTGAAAAAGCTTTAGAAAATACAGAACTAATTCTTTTAGCTTCACCATCGCAATTTTTGCGATCTACGCTAGATCAATTAAAACCTTTTTATGATAAAAATACACCTATTGTTAATGTGGCAAAAGGTATTGAAAATGATACTTTATTACGAATGAGTGAATTATGTAGTAATGTTTTAGGAGAATGTAATTTTGCTGTTTTATCTGGACCAAGTCATGCAGAAGAAGTTGTTAAAAAAGTTCCAACTCTTGTTGTTGTAGCTTCTAAAAATGAAACAACAGCAGAAACTGTTAAAAAAGCATTTATGAATGATTATTTAAGGATTTATACTTCTGATGATGTAATTAGTGTTGAATTAGGTGGAGCATTGAAAAATGTAATGGCTGTTGCCGCTGGAATTATTGATGGTATGCAATTAGGCGATAATCCAAAAGCGGCATTAATAACACGAGGAATTGCGGAAATGGCAAGACTTGGTGTTGCATTAGGTGGAGATAATAAAACATTCTCAGGATTAAGTGGAATTGGAGATATGATTGTTACTTGTGCAAGTGGACATAGCAGAAACCGTTTTGTTGGAGAAGAGTTAGGTAAAGGCCGTTCTTTAGAAGACATTACATCTGAAATGGGAATGGTTGTTGCCGAAGGAGTAAAGACTTCAAAAAGCGCTTATGAATTAGCAAAAAAAATAAACATAGAAGTTCCAATTATAAATGAAGTATATGAAGTTTTATATAATGGTAAAAATTCTAAAACTGCTGTATATGATTTAATGACAAGAAAATCTAAAGGAGAGTTCGAGTAATAAATTATAAACTCTAAGCACACGAGCCGTTATACCTAAATAAAGTTTTAAATGGATTTTTTAGTGATCCGGAGTTTTATAATGGGATTG
>JAOZMT010000289.1 GCA_029934175.1 Victivallales bacterium
ATTATTCTGCTCTTAATTATTCTGCTTAACAAGAATAAATTTAATATCAAATTTTTAAAATGATCCTGTCTATCTTGAAAATCCTGTTATCCTGTCAAAACAATTGTTGGACGGCATTAAAAACAACGCCTAATTCTGTTAATCAGTATAAATAATAAAAGCCGTCACAAATGTTTTTAAAGAGGATAGGAAATCAAGAAGGATTTAAATGACTATGAGCGATGTTAATTTTTGTAGCTAAGGAGTAGGTCTATATTTTAATTGTAATCCTTTAATAAATTTTCGTAAAACTTGACCTTTACATTTCGTGTAGTTTCTGTGGTTAGGTTTTCTGAAAAATGATGTCAATTCATGCTTTCTAATTGGGTATTCAACTAAATCCATAATTTCTAAAATATCTTCAGCTTTTAGGTTTAATGCAATTTTTAATTTCATGAAAATTGAATTATTAGTTAAATTTTCTTCTGGGATAGGTTGCTCTCCATCTCGTTTTCCTCTTTTTTCATTAATTAAACCGTTAAGAAAAGAAGCCAATATAAGATCACTACAGTCTTTATAATTTGTTTCGTAGTCTTTTTGTAATAAATCACACAGATCAATCCTAGTGATTTCGTAATTTGCCTGTGCAAATATATCAATCATTTTATCATCATTATAATCGAATATATATCTAATGCGCCGAAGAATATCGTTATTTGTCATAAGTTTTCCTTTTTTGATTGTTTAACCTGAAAATTAGTAAATTATTAATAAATTCATACTAAATCAATTTATCATTGTTTTATTATATTTCAAGATTTATTTAGACTTTTATTAAAGAAATATTAAGACTCTAACATAGATTGAAAGAAGAATGTTTGTGAAAAATATTCTACTTTTCACTAAAGTATGCCAAAAATACTAAATTTTATTTAACTTATTTTTTATTTAACTTGAATATTCAAAAAAAACATATAAATTCATTTAAAAACTTTTAATAAAATTAGGAATAAAAATAGGAATAAAAATATGAAAGATAAAGAATTTTTTGTTACAGTTAGTGATATAATGGATAAAGATGGTAGATATACTCTTGATGCTTATACTTTTATAAGTGATGCTATAGGGTATACAATTCAAAAATATGAAAAAGAAGAGGATGAAAGTCATCATATAACAGGAGAAGAATTGCTTTTTGGAATAGGTGAAATGGCAAGAAAGAATTTTGGTCCTTTTGCTGAGGATGTTTTTGACAAGTGGGGACTGATAGATAGTGTATCTGTCGGAAATGTTGTCTTTAATATGGTTGATAATAAATTATTATCAAAAACTCCAGAAGATTCAATTGATGATTTTATAAATGCTCCTAGATTAGATGAATTATTAAATACTCCAATTTTTGAATTAAGAAATGAAAAAGTAACTCCTCAAATTATAATATAAATTATGGAAAGTATATCAAACTTATACAACTCTTCTCTTGATAATGGCTTAGGTGTTTATATAAAAGAGAAATTTAACGCACCAATTGTAACGATTCAACTATGGGTTAAGACTGGGAGCATACATGAAGATAAGTATCTTGGATGTGGTTTATCTCACTTTTTAGAACACATGATGTTTCAAGGAACAAAGAATTATCCAAAACTTGAATTATCAGATAAAGTATCTAAAATGGGAGGCAATATTAATGCATATACCTCTTACGGTTGCACTGTTTATCATATAGACTTACCAGCAGATAAATTGGAGCATGGAATTGATATGTTATCAGAAATTGCAATGAGTCCATTATTTCCTAAAGATGCATTTCTTGATGAAAAAAATGTTATTTTGCGTGAAGTAGATATGGGGTCAGACAGTCCTAATAAGTTTCTTCATGAAAAATCTTGGTTTGAAGTTTTCAAAGTTCATCCAGCAAGATTTCCAATTATTGGATATAAAGAACAGATAGAAGGTGTGAATCGTGAAATGATGATGGACTATTATAAACTTCGTTATTCTCCAGTTCGTTCATTTTTTATAATTACTGGTGCGGTTAATGCAGAAAAAGCATTTGCACAAGTCGCAAATAAGTTTTCACCGTGGAAAAATCATAATTTATCAGAGGTTTATATTCCTGAAGAGCCAAATCAAATATGTAGGCGTGCATCACAAGTTGTGTTTAATGACCCTTTAGCGAGAATTTCATTATCATATAAAACTCCAAATGCTGTTCACAAAGATACTCCTGTTTTAGATGCTCTTACAATGATTTTAGCAGATAAGAAAACATCAAGACTTGTTCAAGAATTAAAATTAAAACAGCAGTTAGCTCTAAATATTTGTGCAGATAACTATACACCATATTTTGGAGGAGTAACAAATATCACTGCAATATCAACTCCTGAAAATAGTGATAAACTTGCAGATGAGATTTTTAATCAAATTGAAAAAGTCAAGAAAGGAGGTGTTTTACAAGAGGAAATAGATAAAGTCATTGCTCAAAACATACTAATATACAATAAAAGTTTACAGTCTAACAGTGCAATATCTGGGATTATAGGGGATAGTATTTTAAATAGTGGAAGCCATTTACAAGCAGGCGAATATATTGAAATTATGAAAAAAATTACTCCATCTGATATTTCAAGGGTTCTTGATACATATTTGAATATAGACCAATCCACAATTATTACGATGTTGCCTGAAAAGAAAATGAAATATTCTTCAACAAAGAAAAAAGAAACTGAATCGTTACCAGAAATTTATAATTTTTCAACAGGTCAAAAATTAATTCTTTCTAAAGATAACGATAGCGAAGTCATAGATTTTGTGATTATTTTTCAGGGTGGAGCTATTTTTGAGAACTGTGATAATGCAGGAGTTACTAAATTATTATCTTTGATGCTTACAACTGGAACAAAGTCATATTCAGAAAATGAATTCAATGATCTTTTAGATAAGAATGCTATAAATTTATCTTTTTCATCAGGAAACAACTCTTTCTCTATGAAAATGTCATTTGTGAAAAATAAATTAAACATCGCTATAGATATAATAAAAACACTTTTAACTGAACCTACATTTAATGAAAATCTATTTCAACGCGAGCAAAAGAACCTTATCAATGCATTGAAAAGTAAACAGCAAGACCCATTTTTCGTAGCTAATAAGAAATTCAATAATTTATTATATGGGAAACATCCATATTCTTTAGGAGAGTTAGGCTCTTTAGATTCATTAAATTCTTTAAAAGCAGAGAATTTAAAGAACTTTTTTGAGAATGTTTGTTTAATTCCAAACGCTACTGTATTTGGCATTTCTGGTGATTTCGATAAAAATAATATCACAACAAAAATTGAAAATCTTATATCTACAGTCTCTTGGAGTAATCAAGAAAAATTTAAATTTGCTGAAAAACCTATTTTTCTTCCAAATAAAAAAATAGAAAGAATATCGTTAGATAAAGAACAAGCGTTCGTCTTTTATGGAATGCCTGGATGCTCAAATTTGAGTGAAGATAGATTTGCGATTTCATTAATAAATTTGGCTTTAAATGGAATGTCTAGTAGAATATTTAAATTAATTAGAGAAGATAATGGACTTGCGTATTATGCAGGATTGTCGTTATCATTAGGATTTCATCAAGGCTCTTTAGCTTTTTGTGTTGGAACACAACCAGAATCAGGAAATGAGGTTCTAAAATTAGTAAAAAGCCTTTGTGATGATTTATCAAAAAATGGATTAACAGATGAAGAAATTCATGATGCCAAAGCTTCTATATTTTTTGAAAAAGCAAAGGAAAAGCAATATTCAAGTTCTTTATTAATGTCTTCTGCGTTATCAGAGTATTATGGGAATGGTTATTTAGCTCCATATAAATCTTTAGATATTTATCAAAATTTATCAAAAGATACTATTCAGAAAGTAACAAAAAAGTATTTTTCAAGTGATATAAAAATTTCAGTCATAGCTGGAGGAGATTATGGAGAAAATTTGTCCTAAATGTTTAGAAAAATATGACAACAGTGACTTTTACTGTTGCGAGTGTAACTGTAAATTAACAGAAGA
>JAOZMT010000290.1:0-2238 GCA_029934175.1 Victivallales bacterium
AATTTTAGGATTTTCTTTTAATATAGAAGTTATATTTTTTGCGATATCCGCAATAGCATCATCATATTTTATTGTGGAATCTACAATAGCTACTGAATCTTCGTTTGACTCAGCTATATTTAAAATATTATAAGCTGACTTTACTTCTTTGATTTTATTTATAATATTCATAAAATCATTTTTTTTAATTAATAAAATATTTTCATATTGATTAGAGTATTTTTTATTTATTTTATTTAATAAACGCAATAAAGGATTGCAATCACTATAATTAAATTTTGAATTATTAATTTGAATTTCAGAATATTTTAATTGAGACCAAAAAAAAGTTCGTTCTCTGACAAATTCTTTTTTCTTAAATTTTATTGCTTTAGCATAAATATTAATGCTAATTAGCAAAGCTAATATTAATATAATTTTATTTTTCATTGTCATTACTCCATTTATTTAGTAATTCAATTATTATATCTTTTAATTCTTTAGCTTGCACTAATAACTGCTTAACTTCTTCATAATTAAGTTTTGGAGCTATTTGATAATCTCCAGTTGTTCTCATTTTAATGGCATCATTATATACTACTCCTATTTCTTTTGGAATTATTTCTGTTTTAATATATTCTTTATTAAAATATGCCTGTAATGTTTTATGTGTTTTACAAATAAACTTATCAGTTAGAGCAAGTCCGTGAGCTAAATTAAAAAGAGAATAATAAATCCTGCTACTTGCTCCTTTTAATAATTTATTATTCAACAAAAGTTCTGCCTCAATTAAAATTTCTTCTGCATTATCAATACGATTTTGAATTAAATTATTTCTTTCTTGATTTGTTAAATTCATAGTGTTTTTCCCTCTTTTAAAACAGTTTCCATAAATGGAGTTCTTCCCCACATTGTATTTAATTTTGATTTGTCAAAACATTTCAAATCTATAATTAAGTCATATTCCAACATAAAATCAAAAAATAAATCTGAAATTTTTTTCTCTTCTCTCCATTCTAAATCTTTTCCTTTATTCATCATTACAAGAACATCAATATCTGATTCTTCTGTCATTTCATCTCGTGCTACAGAACCGAATAAAATTAATTTATCAAATTGTTCTTGATACTCTTCTTTTAGCTTAGCTTTAATTTCTCTTAAAACTTTAAAAACAAATTTTCTTGATACCATATTGTCCTCCTTTCTCTTTTTATTAAACATTAACAATTAACAATTAAACATTAATAATTAATCTATATTTTCACGACTCAATACTTTCCATTTATTTGTGTATGCATCGCGTTGATACACTATAATTTGTTTTTTTTCTGCTGTGATATAATCTATTCCTTCATCAAAAACACCTGCTGTTCCTGTTACTCCTTCAACTTCAATATCTCCTCTATCATTAACAGATTGCGCTTGAACTAATACCGTAAAATAATTATATCTTGTTGAAAAGTAATTTACATATTTTGGCATATATTGTTCTGATTGATAATCATAATCTTCTTTATATTTATATTTCTCATTTTTTGCTAATTCCGCACGATTTATAAAAGATTCTCCAGCCGTAGCTCCGTTTGTTTCCATAAGATCGGTTAAAAAGATTTTATTATTTTCATGTGCACCTCTTAATGTCATATAAGAATTTGTATTTGCGTTTATTTTATACACTTCTGATTCGTTATCTGTTCTAATAGTTACCTGATCTAAAATATTTGCATCACCATTATAATATCCTTCTTTATTAACTCCCAAATAAGGTGCTCCTCCTCGAGTAATCTGCTTGTTTTTTGGAGAATCTACCGCCTCTGAATTATATGTTTTTAAATTTAATGTCGCCCATGGTTCTCCACGATGAACCATTCCTAACATAACTAATCCACCTAAATTATTATGTGTCAAATGTTTTGTTCCATTAGTCATTCCAAATTTTGCCGCATAAAAAGTTGTTTTTTGATATCTAGGAGTTGCTTTTTTATCATAATCATAATTTTCATTTTTCTTACCACAAGTGTAGCTATCATTATCTTTTCTATAAGTTCCATATTCACCGTTATATGATTGCCATTTTTTTATAACTTTATTTCTATAAGCATTACCTGCTTTATCGTGAAAGATTTCTTTAACTTTACCTTGTTTCCAATAATCTGGGTTTAAATTTGTTCTAGGGTCATCAATTTGATAATCAAAAAATTGTATAGCTGTTCCAGCTAAACTTACATTTTTAACATCACTTGGAATTATTGCGATTTT
>JAOZMT010000290.1:2338-4013 GCA_029934175.1 Victivallales bacterium
TAGCTGTTCCAGCTAAACTTACATTTTTAACATCACTTGGAATTATTGCGATTTTTGTAGAACCTGTAAATTCTTCTGTTCTTTCATCATATCTATCAAGCCTTGCAATATCAACCAAATTCCCATCATAATATAAAGTAACCTTAGAAATATTCATTGAGATATTGCTAATTCTAACAGTTGTTTTGTCTTTTGTTGTATATTCTAATGTTGGAGTAGAAAAAGAATCAACATCTTTATTCCAATAAAATTGATAACTACTTTTACTAGGACCTTTCACTTTTTTTATTTCAATTTTAAATTTTGAATTATCTGTTTTTAAAATATCGTATGGGTCACTATTTCCTTGAACCAAATCAAAAGAAACATCACCTTCTATTATTACATTACAATTGTTTTTTGTATCTGAATCCCACATATTTATAAATTCAACTCCTCCATAAATATTCAAACTTGCACTTAAATCAATTTTCTTTTCCTCTTCTTCTAATGTTGAAATACTCGGAATAGAATCTAAACTTGGAATTGCGTAAAGCGCAACCTCATTAATCAAAGGAATTGGTTCAACTCCCATATAGGTAGGATAATAATAATTAGCTTTTTTAGAATCTTCTGTCATATCTGCATCAACAATTTCACTATCTATTCCACCTTTACTTTCATACCAACCACCTATCTTAGGAATATCATCTTTATCAAAAAAATCAACAAGATTGGCTGCAATTTGATGTCTTTGAATATTTAATTTTTTAGTATCAACATTATTATTATCACAATATGCTTTTGTTTGCGCAGACCAATAATTATAATCTCCCCAATTACCAATCCAATCAATTCCGCCTTTATTATGTTGAACAGTTTCACCTGTAGTTTTTTCATAAATTGCAGGTGACGCTAAAATACTATCAACAGTTACTTCACTCCATTGTTCATCAGATAAATTTAAGTTAAATCTCGAAAATAATTCAGAATCACTAGTCATTGAATCTAATCTTTGATTTGGAATATTTGGATTAATCTCATCAGGGTTTTCTATTTTATCAATCCAATAAGCATCTGCCTCTTTTTGCATATATGGGAATAATAAATGTTGATATTCTTTCGTTATTTGCGTAGTCCGCAACATATTTTCTTGAGTTAACCAAGGTAAAAAACTAACTCTATATTCAAATAATTTTGAATTGTCTCCAATTGAAATTTTATCTTTCCAAGATTTATAAAACCATCTGGGATTCAAATATGATAAATCAATATGCTTTTGTTTATTCCTATCAGCATCTGTGGAATATTTTGTTAACGCATAAGGATTAACACCTCCAGAATTATCAATTACAATATATAAATATCTTCCAACAAGTTTAGTATCAACTTTGCAATCTTCCCAAGACAAATTTTCAAAAAGTTGATGCCAATAACATTGACTGGACTCTGTGCAAGGATTAAGACATCGTTTCCCAGTATATCTAGGTACAAAATATTTTTTACCGCCAAAACCTTCAATGATACTTTCTTTCTCATTAACAGAAACATTTGTATTGTTTGAACTATAAATAACTTTTTGTGGAAGATCATCACTACTTGTGTGCTCCTCTGCAAAAAAACCGCCTTGCTTTGTGCTTTTAAAAGGAGAACTTGGATACATACTACTTGATGTTGCTTTGTATTCATTATTCCC
>JAOZMT010000291.1 GCA_029934175.1 Victivallales bacterium
TAAAAGAATTTTATAATAAACAAAAGCCGTCACAACTGTTTTTAAAGAGGATACGATTTATGCAATGATTTTTCAATAAAAAGATGAAAAAGACTTGACTTTCTCTTCTTTACATTGTATAATAATTAATAAACTTACGGTCAAACAGGAGGTCTATGAACCAAGTTGTAAAACGAAATGAATTAATTTTGCTTATTGATGATGCCATTGAAAATCAAAAATTATTCGGCAAATATTTAAATACATTTGGATTTGAGTATATTGTTGCTAGTGATGGAATTGATGGAATTGAGGCTGCAACCAATAAAAGTCCTGACTTAATTCTACTTGATTTTATGATGCCTGGAATGAATGGATTAGTGGTCTGTGAGAAATTAAAAAAGATTGAAGCAACTAAAGATATTCCTATAATAATGATTACAGCCTCTCTTGATACTGAAATTTTAGTTCATGCGTTTAAAAAAGGTGTTGTAGATTATATAACAAAACCAATACAGCCTTTAGAATTGCAATCAAGAATAAATACTCACCTTCTATTGCGAAAAGAAATAAAAGCAAGAATACAAATTGAATCTGAATTAAAAAAACAAAAAGACAACTTACAATTTTTGGTTAAAGAGCAGGTTGAAAGGTTGGAGATTGCTCTTGAAAAAGAAGAACAGTCCCATGCCATAAAGGATGAATTTTTATCTAATATAAATCATGAGATAAGAACTCCAATGAATAGTATTTTAGGCTTGGGACAAGTTTTACAAAATTCTAACTTAAATCAAAAACAACAACGACATATTGATTTGGTTGTAAATTCTACAAAAAAACTTCTTCTTCTATTAAATAGTATGCTAGACTTTTCAAAACTTGAAAAAGGTTGTATGGAAATAAATAATAATAAATTTTCTTTAAAGGATGCTATTAATGAAGTTTATTCTTTAAAAAAATTTGATATTGAGAACAATGTTAGCTTTTTTATTAATTATAGTGATAATATAAAAAAATTCTATCTAGGTGATTCAAAAAGAATTCAACAAATTTTAATTAATTTACTTGATAATGCTATTAAGTTTACTAATCAAGGTAAAATTACCTTAGATGTCATATCTGAAAATATAGATAAAAATAATGATTATATTTATATTTCTGTTTCAGATACTGGAATTGGACTGGATTCTCAGAAAATTGATTTTATTTTTAAAAGTTTCACACAGTTAGATTCTTCATCTACAAGAAAATATGATGGAACAGGTCTTGGTTTAGCTATTTCACAAGAATTAGCGAAGCTTATGGAAGGAACTATTTCTGTTAGTAGTGAAAAAGGAAAAGGCGCTAAATTTACTCTTAAAGTTAAAATGGAATTTGTAGATTCAATGCATTTAGATAAATTATTAAAAAATGATAATTTAGAAAAACATCAAAATAAACATAAAATATCAACAAATAAAATAAAAATTTTAGTAGTAGATGATAGTGATGCAAATAGATATATTTCTGAAATTATTTTACAAAGTTTAGGGGGTGAAACAGACTTTGCTCAGAATGGTAAAGAAGCTGTTGAAATGGCAAATATAAAAAAGTATGATATTATTTTTATGGATTGTATGATGCCTATTCTAAATGGATTTGATGCTTCAAAGCAAATAAGGAATAACGAGGATTCTAATAACCTTAATAATGTTCCTATAATTGCCTTGACTGGAAAATCTAGTATAGAAGATATTGAAAAGTCTTTTATTTATGGAATGAATGAACACCTTGTAAAGCCAATTAGCAAAGAAGCTTTTCATACTATACTAATGAAATATTGTGACACATCTAAAGTGTTTAAGCTTGAAGGAAATAATAAAAATATACCAAAGGAAAAAACAAAAAAAACATCAGAACAAGATGTATCACTTGATGCTAAACAACTCCAACAAATGATAGATCTAGAAAGATCGTCAGGAAAAAAACTTATAGAAGTTTTTTTACAAGATATAGATAAAGAAATAGAGTTACTCGAAAATGCTCTAAATATTAAAAATACAAAATCAATAGAACTTCATGCTCATTCTATAAAAGGTATGATTGCAAATCTAGGAGGCGTATCTTTATCAAAACTCGCTTTAGAGATTCAAGAATCTCCAAAAGATATTAAAAAGTGTGAAAATAATTTAAAATTATTTTTAGAAGAAAAAAAGTTATTATTAAAATTTATAAAAGAGAGGTTATAATGAAAGAAAGAACTATTTTAATTATTGATGATAGTATTGCAAATACAAATTTGTTAAAAACTGTATTGCAAGAAGAATACATTGTTGATACTGCTTTAAGTAGTGAAGAAGGTATAAATAAAGCGATGCTTAATGCTCCAGATCTCATTTTACTAGATGTTATTATGCCAGATACTGACGGTTATATAACATGTGAAAAGCTTAAAAAAAATGCACAAACCGCAAATATCCCTGTTGTGTTTATGACATCTCAGGATAAAATAGATGATATTGTTCGTGCATTTGATTTAGGAGCGGTTGATTATATAATTAAACCATTTAACTATATTGAACTTAATACTAGAGTAAAGGCTCATATTAAGATGAAGCTACATAAAGAAGCTTTACTTGAAGATACTAGTTCAATTAAAAGAAATATTATTGATAAGTCACTAATAATAAAAAAACAATTAAAGGATTTACTCAAAGACTTAAATGAAATAGAGCAAAATCCTAAATTATTAAAAAAATATTCAAAAAATATGATTGAATCTTGTAAAAATTCAATTCAATTAATAGAAAAAATATAGGAGAATATATGTATATTATAACTGGTGGAGCTGGTTTAATAGGAAGTGCGGTCGTTTGGGAATTAAATAACCGTGGTATTAAAGATATTATAATAGTTGATAATCTTGGAATGTCTGATAAATGGAAAAACCTTCGTGCCTTAAAATATGAAGATTATATGGAGAAAGAAGCCTTTAGACATCTAATAAATGAAGAGAATCCTTTTTCAGATGAAATAGACGCTATTATACATTTAGGGGCATGTTCAGCAACAACTGAAAGAAATGCTAGTTACCTAATTGATAATAATTACAACTATTCAATTGAAGTGTTAGAATTTGCTATATCTGAAGATATTCCTTTTATTTATGCTTCTAGTGCTGCAACTTATGGCGATGGAAATCACGGATATGTTGATAATGTAGATCAAATAGAATCATTGCGTCCTATGAATATGTATGGCTATTCCAAACAAATGTTTGATTTATGGATAAAAAAGAATAATTTATTTGATAAAGTTACAGGGTTAAAATTCACAAACATATACGGACCTAATGAACTGCATAAAGCAGGTATGAGAAGTGTTGCATGCAGAGCCTTTGAACAAATATCAGCAACTGGACAAGTAGAACTTTTTAAATCTTATATTCCAGAATATAAAGATGGAGAACAAAAAAGAGACTTTTTATATGTCAAAGATGCTGTTAATATGCTATTGCATTTACTTGATAATAACCATTGTGGTTTATATAATATAGGCAGTGGTAAAGCTGAAACTTGGAATGCTTTAGTTCGTGCATCTTTTAAAGCAATGAATATTGAAGAAAATATTAAATATATTGATATGCCTGATAGTCTAAAAGGAAAATACCAATACTATACTAAAGCTGATATGACAAAGTTTTATGAAACAGGTTATAGTAAAGAAATATATTCACTTGATGATGCCGTTGCTGATTATATGCAGGTTTATTTATCTAAAGAGCAATTTTTAGGAGATGAATAACTTAGTTGAAGTAAGCAGAATAATTTATTTTTAATTATTTTGCTCTCAATTTTTTATATTGAAAATTCTTGTTTTGGTGAAGTTATGAACAAAATCTAAAAATAAATGGTATTAAATGTGCTTATTATAAAATATCAAAACAAATATACTCAGTATTATCGGCGTTGTTTTTAATGCCGTCCAACAATTGTTTTGACAGGATTATTTTGAAAATTTGATATTAAATTTCTTCTTGTTAAGCAGAATAAT
>JAOZMT010000292.1 GCA_029934175.1 Victivallales bacterium
CCTTCATCAATTCCTGTTGCAAAATGTCTAACACTTTTTACTGGGTCTATATGAAAAAGATAATGTGGTATTATTTTATTTTTGATTAATTCTCTAAATAATTCTTCTAAAATTTTACCACTATTATTAATATCTTTTAATAAAACAGTTTGATTTAAAATAGGGATTCCTATATTTTGTAATTTATTACATACTATCATCGATTCTTTTGTAACTTCTTTTGGATGATTAAAATGTGTCAATAACCATATTTTGGGATATTTTTTCAAAATTTTTATTAACTCATCTGTTATTTTACTTGGCATAACAACAGGAATTCGAGAGCCTATGCGTATAATATCTATATTTTCAATTTTTGATATGCGTTCTAATATCATATCTAATTTTAATGGACTTAACATAAATGGGTCGCCTCCAGAAATTAAAACTTCATGCACTTTTGGAGTCTTTTGCAAATATGCACAAATCGCAATTATTTCATCTTCTGTTATATCAAAATCAGCTTCGCCATTTATCCAATTTCGTTTTCTAAAACAAAAGCGGCAATGAACAGCACATCTGTTGGTTGATACTATAACAACTCTATCCTCATAGCGATGAATCATTCTTTTCAGAGGAGATTGCTTTTCTTCGCATAATGGGTCAAAATTATCATCATTATTTTCTATTTCTAAAATATTAGGAAAACATTGTTTTGCTATTGGGTCATCTGATATATTATCCATATCAATTAATCCTAAGTAATAATCACTTATCAAAAAAGGATATTTATTTGTAACTTCTAAATCTTTTTGAGAAAATTTATATTGTGGTATTTTTTCTATGTTATTTATTAATTTTTTCATTGTTATATTAGAAATAAATTTCACCATCTTTTATAAATAAAAACAAATTATATAAGCAAGGAATCCAAAGAAATCCTGTAAAATAAAAACAATTATAGAAAAAACATGCTTTATAATCTTTTTTATAAATTGCAAAAAATACTCTAATTGGAATAACTATAGCTAAAAATAGCACAAATGGGAAATAAGATTCTATTTTTTTACTTGAACCAAAGCATAAACATGGGGTTAATAAATTTATATATTGAAAAAATAACCCAGAAGAAAACGCTACTATAAAAGTTTTAATTCTAGACTTTGATATATTTTTAATGATATCATTAAAAGTCATTTTTTCTATGTTATTTATTAATTTTTTCATCTAAAATCGTGTAAAATAGAAGCTAGATTATCTGCTTTCATCATCTTTTTTATTATATTCTTGACATGATTTAAATTAAATATTATAGATTTACTAAATGTATGGTCTATAACTTCTAGTGAATTTATAATATCTGACTCTGACACATTTTTTCTATTATCAGAAACTGCGAACTGTGCAGATAAAAGCCTAATTATTGGATAAGTCATAATAAGATGCCTTAATCCTTCTTCAAAAGACAAGTCAAATGCTGGATACCCAAAAAAGTGCATAGATCGCAATTTACTTGACAAATAATTCCAATATGGTTGTAAAATTTCATCATCACATTGCACACTTCGCAAACATTGCACTGGGTCAATTGCCGTTGAGCCTGAGAGCCTTTCACAAAAAGATGATAATGCCCCCTGCCCTAATATAAATTTTGTAATTGTTACAACTCGTTTCATTCTTTCAATAGAAAATCTACCAGCACCACTTTCTTCATCAACCCTTGCATATCCTGATAAAATATATCTTAATGAAACTCTATGATTTACATTCATAGACTCAGCATTTTTTATCATATTTTCTAATTCTTTTTTACTTGAATTTACTATTGTCATTGAATTTTCTTCAAAGGAAATATGCAATTTTTTTACTTGATTTGAGAAATTAGGATGACTGTAATATTCTAATAACCTTGAAGCTGCTAAAATTTTAACATTTGCAGATAAGTTATTATTTGTAAAAATATTATCATAAGTCTCTGATATTCTACGAAGTTCATTAATTGTCGAAGGTATATTTTTTGCATAAATCGCAGTTGCTTTTTTAGCAGTTTTATTTAATTCTTTTGCGAGTTGTGCAATATCTTTTTGATGACTTTTTATACTTCTCCCTGATGATTTTGCCACTTCTGGACAATCAAATTTAAACGATGCTGATACTTCATTATCTGACCAAGTAAAAATTTCATAAGGATGTAACCGACAAGCTAAAGGTTTTATCGGTTCTCCATAATGTTTATGAATTAAACATAAATTATCATTATCTAAAAATAAACATCTTTGATTTTCATCTTGATTAAGTTTATACAAATTCACTTTTTTATATTTAGTGAAGTAGTCTTTTTTAGAAAAATCAATTGACGGAAGCTTTAATTTCAATAACCTATCTCGTTCTGCACTTGTTATTGGAACATCCCAAATAGAACAACATTTCCCACAACTTGTGCAGGAATATGCTTGTTTATCACTACAATGAATTTTCATTAAATATAAACGATTTGTTTGATTTTTTTCTTACCAGCTTTTAAAATAAGTTGGTTATCAGTAAAGTCTGTGCTTGTGATTTTATAATTAGCATCTGTAATTTTTTCGCCATTCAAATAAGCACCGCCACCTTTGATTAATCTTCTAACTTCACCGTTTGACTTACATAATTCAGCATCGGAAAATAATTGAACAATCCAATATCCATCTTCAGGGATGGATGATATTTCAAAAGAAGGTAAATCATCAGCACCAGAATTTGCACAAATCGCAATTTTTGTTATATCGCTACTTGTTGGAATTTTACATTCTTTATCAGCAAAGCCGAATTTATTACCAGCAGCAAGGAAAGACTTTTCAGCATTTTCTTTACCGTGAGCAAGTTTAGTTGCTTCATACGCCAAAATTTCTTTTGCTCTATTAATTGCAGGAGCTTCTAAAGTTGCGAGTTGTGCAATTTCTTCTACTGGCAATGATGTGAAAAAACATAATAATTTTTTAACATCTGTATCTTCGCAATTTCTCCAAAACTGATAATAATCAAAAACACTTGTTCGATTTGTATCAAGAAAAATCGCTCCTCCAGCAGTTTTCCCAAACTTTTGTCCGTTGCTATCTAATAAAAGAGGAAAAGTAACTCCATGAACCTCTTTTTGATTCATTCTACGAACAAGATCTACTCCTGCTATAATATTTCCCCATTGGTCTTGTCCACCAAATTCCATTGTGCAATTATAAGTTTTATTCAAATGATAAAAATCATAAGCTTGCAATAACATATAATTAAATTCCAAGAAAGATAACCCAGTTTCTAAACGAAGTTTAACAGACTCTGCTGTTAGCATTTTATTAATACTAAATCTATGTCCTACTTCACGCAAAAAATCTAAATATCCTATTCCTTCAAACCAATCTGCATTATTTACAAAAATAGCCTTATCATCTTCTATACTAATAAATTGACTTAATTGTTTTTTCAAAGCTTCAACATTTTTAGCAACATCATCTTTAGTCAAAATAGGACGAGCCTCTGTTTTTCCTGTAGGATCTCCAACTAGAGCAGTTGCTCCACCAACCAATACAATTGGAATATGCCCTGCATCTTGTAAGCGTTTCATAGCCATTATTGGCAATAAATGCCCTGTATGTAAACTATCGGCTGTTGGATCAAATCCTACATAAAAGTGAACTTTATTTTCCGATAGATATTTTTCAGACATTTCCGCATTTGTGGTTTGATAAATAAAACCACGACTTTCTAAATCTTTATAAGCGTTCATTTCTTCTCCTTTTTTTATCCGCAGATTTCGCTGATTAACGCAGATTTTTTAACCACGAAAAACACGAAAAGCACGAAAAAATACAATATTTTTTATTTATTTTTTGATTTGTTTTGTTTTTTATTGATTGTCCATTAATTATACTATTTTATTTATAAAACACTCTTTTCTTAAATAATTCTGCCTTTTTAAAATTTGTTTCTTTATAAAAATCAGTATATATTCAGTGAACCACATTAAATTATAGTTAACCACAGAGGAAACAAAGT
>JAOZMT010000293.1 GCA_029934175.1 Victivallales bacterium
GCTAACTGCTATTGCTTGTTGCACAGCCTTAAATTGTTTTTTTAGTTCTGGTAATAAAGATAGCGCAAGCTCTATATCATTATCTTTCCCTGCAAATTCTATATTTTTTGCGACTTGTGCAAGATCATTTGCAAATAAATTTAAACTAGAACCTTTTATTGAATGTGCATTTAAAATAATATCTGCTTGTGTTTTATTTGATATTGCTTTTTCCAAATCATCAAGATACTTAACCATACTTGTTAAATAAGAGTCTAATATATCTTTTAAACAATCTCTATCTCCTTCAAGATTTTTTAACATTTCCTCAAGATTAATAATTTCACTTGAAGATTGACTTACCTCTTCTTGTGATAATGTCTCAATTTTATCTATTCCACCAACTTTCACAAAAAATTTATTTATCATATCTGCTAAAATCTTCATTTTAATAGGTTTTGAGATATAATCGTCCATACCTGACATTAAACATTTTTCTTTATCTCCTTCCATAGCATTTGCAGTCATCGCAATAATTGGAATATTGTGATTTAATACTTTAGACAATGGGTTTCTAATAGTCTCAGTTGCTTCATATCCATTCATAATAGGCATTTGACAATCCATAAACACCAAATCATATTCTATTTTTTCTAATGTTTCTACCGCCTCTTTTCCATTTGCAACCGCAGTTGCATGACAACCAATATTTTCTAAAAATCTTAATGCAACTTTCTGATTCATAACGACATCCTCAACGACTAAGACATGAAGTTTCTTTTTATTTGTATTAATGCGTTGAATTATTTCAGTTGTTGGAGTTTTTGTATTTTTTCCAGTCACTATTTTTGAAATATTATCAATTAATGTATTACAATGAATAGGTTTTGACATAACTCCTTCAAAACCTATTTTCATTAGTTCAGAAATATGACCAGTTCCTAAAGATGCAACTATTATAAGTTTTGTATCTTTTAGTTTATTGTCTGATTTTATTCGTTTTCCTAATTCTTCTCCATCCATATTAGGCATATGCATATCGATTATAGCAATATCATACGGCTTATCTTGCTCTACCGCCATAAGAAGTTCCTCTAATGCACTTGATCCATTATCAACTTCTTGATGTTTTATGTGATATCGTTTTAATAATTCATGATAAATCAGAAGGTTTATATTATTATCATCTACTAATAAGACTTTCACATCTGATAAATTTTTCAAACTACTAGGATTTATATAATTAGTTTTAGACATTTTATTTTGCTTTTGAAGCTCTAAAGTAAACCAAAAAGTTGTTCCTTCGCCTTCAATACTTTCTACTCCAATTTCCCCACCCATCATTTCTACAAGTTGCGTTGATATGCTTAATCCAAGCCCCGTTCCTCCATAATTCCTAGTTGTAGAACCATCTGCTTGTGTAAATGCTTGAAAAATATAATCAATTTTATCTTTAGGTATTCCGATACCTGTGTCTTGGACAGAAAATTTCAATTTAACGGTTTCATCACTATTTTCCAAAACTTCAGTTATAATTATAACATTTCCCGAAGGAGTAAATTTAATAGCATTGCCAGCTAAATTTATGAGAATTTGTCGTATTCTTCCTGGGTCACCTTTTAGTAATAATGGGACATCAGAATAAATTAAGCTATTAAACTCAAGCTTTTTCTCGAATGCTTTTATTGCAATTAAATCGGTAAATTCATTCATTGTTTCTAAAATGTTAAATTTTACAAATTCCAAGTTCATTTTTCCTGCTTCCATTTTTGAGAAATCTAAAATATCATTAATTAAATCTAATAAATTATTTGCACTAATCGCAACTATATTAGCACACTCTTTTTGCTCTTCATCTAATTCTGTATCTAACAAAAGTTCAGTCATACCGATAACGCCATTCATTGGAGTTCTTAGTTCGTGCGACATATTTGCAAGAAACTCGCTCTTCGAAACATTTGAAGCATCTGCATCTATTTTAGCTTTTTTAAGTTCCTTTTCTTTTTTTATTCGTTCTGAAATATCACTCCAAATAACATGTAAAACAGGATCTCCATGCAGTGTTGTTGCTGTTAAAATAACTTCAGCTGGAAACTCTTCGCCTGTTAATTTTTTATGTTGCCATTCAAATTTATTAAAGCCTTTCTCAAAAGCAATGTCCATCATTTCATCAGACTTTTCCATAGATATTCTTCCATCAGGTTGTATTCCTGGAGAAAATTTACCAGGGTTCATTCCGATTAAATCATCTCTGCTATTTGCATTTACCAATGCAACAGATGCATCATTACAATCAATTATTTTATTTTTTTTAATTTGCATCATAGGTTGATTATTACTGTTATAAATTTTATTGAAATTGTCATAAATTTCTAAAATATCTTCATTTAAGCTTATATTTTTATTTTTTAAATCATTAGTTTGATTTTCAATAATATGTTTCATATTCATAAATCTAAACCTTAATATGTCTAATTCATTTTTATCCTTAGGGTTATTAATTATTTTAGATTCTGTTAGATTGTCAGGAACCATTTCTACTACTTCATTTGTTAATTTTACAAGAGGAGCTCCTACTGATTTTTTAACAATATAATATATTATACACCATAAAAAGAATGTTTTTATTAAGGCATTAATTAATGTTATGATTAAAGAATAAAAAATTCGTTCTTTTACAACTGATTTACTATAATATATTTCTCCATATCCAACAATTTTATTTTTAATTTTATCATTTGAAAATTTTATGGGATATTTATGAACCTCAAATTCATCTTTATTTTTCTTAATAGCACAACAGTCCAATAGTTTTTTATGTTCATCAAGTATTACAATATTTGCAATAAGTTTATTATTTTCCATGCTTTTAATTATAAATTCAATTTGTTCATAATTCATATTCCATAGTAAACTTGACATAATAGGACTAAAAGACTTTTCTAAAGATACAATCTCATCTGTTACTTGTTGTTCTTCATGATTATATTCAAGAACAAGATGAACGGTTGTGCATATAATTGCAATAATGAAATATATTCCTGAGACCGATGTTATTATTTTTTTAGCGATTTTACTTTGCATTATTAAACTCCTTTAAAATTTTATTGAAATTTTCCACTAATTCTAAATTGTTTTTGTTTTTTCTTGAAAACAAAAGATGTAACGGTTTATTGTCTAAAGGTTTTTCAATAAAAATAAATTTATTTTTAAATTCATTATTTTCAGAAATTAAGTTCTTTGCAACAATTTTATCTATTACAACAATATCTAATCGTTTACTTGCCAAAAGCCTTAAATTTTGTATATCACTACTTCCTTCAAATTTATTTAGATAGCTGGCATTATCAAATTCTTTAGTATTTACATATCCTCTAACAACTCCAATTTTATAATCTTTTAAGTCTTCAAGTTTATTATATTCTATTTTGCTAGTTTTATTTTTTATAAAAACTAGAGGTGTATCCATAATTTTATCAGACATAATATATTTTTTAGCTCGTTCTTCAGAATAATAAGCAGGACATCCCACATCATAATTTCCTTGTTCTACTTCATATAAAACTCTTTTCCAAGCCATAAATGATATTTCAATTTCATAATCCATTTTAGAAAATATTTTTTTAACTTTTTTAGTGACTATTCCATAATCTTTTAAATTTTCACCAGTATAAGGAGCCCAATTTAAAGAGGCTATTTTAATTACATTCCCTTTCTTTTCAACTTCTTGTTTTTGAGGCTTTGCTACTTCTTGTTCAGAATTATCACAACCACAAATAAATAGCACCATCACACACATAAATAATGTCTTCAACTTTTTCACAATACTCCTTTTTAATTTAATTAATGAAATGCCAAACTTTTTAGGACGCATGGCAATGTCTTTTAACAAGTTTGTAGTTCTGTCTTTAGACAGAGTTTGTTCACGACGCTTTAGCGAGGGTGATTCGACAAAGCCTTTGTGTTATGAAAAAAGCATTGTCGAATCCTCCCCTAAAGGGGATTATGGACAAACTCTTGCTAAAG
>JAOZMT010000018.1 GCA_029934175.1 Victivallales bacterium
ATATTTTGGGAATTTTATTCTGTTGTTTTTGAGGATTTTTAGCTGGTGTTAACAATGAAATTATAAATTTTAATTAGTTATTAAGAAATCTTGTTATGCTGTCTAAAGAATGACTGGACGAAGTAACAACGCCTAAAATTTTCCTTATTTGTTCAATAACTTCATCCCAAGTGCCGTCTTCTTTTTTGCGGAAGAGTGTCATTGAGTTATACCATGGAGTATCTGATTTATCTAACAACCAACGCCAATCTGGCAAGTAAGGTAACATTGTAAAAGTGTCTATTCCTAAAGATCCTGCGAGATGTGCAACAGATGTATCAACTGTTATTACTAAATCCATAGATTTGATATAGGATGCTGTATCATAAAAATTTTTCAATTTGTTTGAAAGATCAAATACATTATTGTATTCTTTAATGATTTCAGAAAGTTCATCGGCTTCATCATCTTTTTTAATGCTGTAAAAGTCAATATTTGGCAATTTAAAGAGCTTAGATAATTGTTTTAAAAACATTGATTTTTGTGCACGCCCAGCCCAAGAAAATCCTACTTTTATATTATTGGAGTTTAATTTTTTAGGACTCAATATATTCAAGTATGGTTGCTTAATATTTTCTAATAAATCTAAATTAATAGATAAAAGTAAACCTAAACTCATCAGTGGAACTTGAAAATCTACTTTAATATTAGGATTTTCTTCATTCGAATAAAATTTTATATTAGGAAAGTTTTCCTTAAATAAATAAATTAATGCCTGTGGACAAATAACAGAAACTGATTTAAATTTTAATGCAACTAAAGGAATAAATCTTATAAATTGAATGCTATCTCCATATCCTTGCTCACATATAATTAAAATACTACTATTTTTATCATTTTCCCCAGTCCATTTATTAGGTAAATTATTCAAACTTTTATTCTCTCTATTCTTAAGCTGCAATCGATATTCATATTCTAGCCAACCTAATTCATACTCTCCTAGCAATAAATATCTATTTCCTATATTAAACCTACTTTTAGCGTTCTCTTTGTATAGTCCTCTTGAATAGTGAAATAAAGCTTTTTTAGGATTATTAAATAAGTATAACTCTCCAAGCATTAAGTGAGCAGATAAATAATTATCATCAATATCTAATGCTTCTAAATAATACTCCTCTGCTTTTATTATATCCTTTTTGAATTTATAGACAACTCCAATTCTTGTCATAATTTCAGCTGTGGATTTTTTATTATTTTCAGATTTATATATTTTTAATGCTTCGTCATACTTTTTTAAATTAATTAAAATAAATGCCTTGCCCAATAACAATTCTTGATCATTGGAATTTAATAGTAAACCTTTTTCAATTAAACTCATAGCTCTAGAAAGGTTAGCTTTTTTATACATAATCAATGCTAAGACTAAATATAATTTTCCATGCCCAATATTAGTCTTTAATGCATTTTTATAATCTTTTTCAAGTTTAACCAAGTCCTCTGTGTATAAAAAATAGTAAGCCTCTAATAAAAAATCAAATTCCATTATATTTCCTCATTATAAAATTGATTCTATGACTTATCAAATGTTCTTTTAAAATTTTTTCTCTTGCACAAGTCGCAATTTTTTCAAGCTTTGATAAGTTTTTTGTATAAAATTTGACCTTAGAAACCATTTCAGATGATGAATCATAAGTTATAAGATCTTTATCATTTTCAAAAAAATCAAATATAGCATCATTTTTTTCTGATAATAAAACATTTCCTGTTGCTAAAACATCAAAAACCCTCATTGTTATAATATTTCTTTGATATATTCTCGGCAAGTCTAAATTAATACGACTTGCATTGTAAATTTTAGTCAACTCTTCCCCGTTATCGGCACGCCCTATATAATTCAGATTTTTTCTTGCCCAATGGCTATCTCCATAAATTTTAATATCGAATTTTTCTAAAGAAATAACTCGCTCAGAACGCAAAAGATAAGATATCCACCCATCAAAGGCATCTATTAATTCTGCTTTCTGATTGGATTGAATTGTATCAAAAAATTTCTTTGGGATATTCACTGAACTATTATTAAATCCTATAAAATTATTAAAATCTGCATCAGTCGTAAAAAAATTCAATAACCATTGTTGAATATTTTTCAATTGTTCTCTTGAGAACCCTAAAGTTTTTAGATTTTTTTTAGATTCTAAAAATTCTCCACCTAAAGAATTCCCCACAAAACTAATATTGCAACTATATGAACTTATAGAAGATTTATTTTTGATAGGTTTTCTGAGTTTTTCTGGAGCAGCTAGTGGTAAAAAATAAATTTCTAATCCAAGATTCTCAAATGTTTTTTTTTCATTTTTATCATGGATAAAAAGTAATAGTAAATCTTTATTTGTTCCTTCAAGAATCTGATATCGTTCAGAAGGCAGTGGATCTATAGTCCAAGAGATATATCTAACTTTTTTTTGAGATGCGAGTAAAGCTAAAGGAGGGCTAAAATTTATGCTAAAAATAATATCAGGCTGAAATTCTGCACAAATCGCAGAAAAGCTATCAATAGACAATTCTCTTGGCTGTATTTTTTTGACTGAATGTCCTAATGTCTTAAATTCAATTTCTATATCTCTTATCAGTAGCACATAATCTATCAATAATATTTTATGGGCTTTAGACATATTATATAAAAAAGCTTTTTATTGTTTTCCACAATTTATTTTTTTTAAGTGCCACTAATTCTCCACCATCAAGCCATTTACCATAGCATACAGAACAAGTGTCTATATGTATATCATGTTCCGTATTATAAACAGGCGTAAGGTTTCCATTTCCACCACATCTAGGACAATGTCCTTTTTTATCATCTAACTCAGAAGATTCTTGTTCTTTAACTTCATCTGCAAAATCTGAAATATCCTTTAATTCAAGAACTTCTTTTAATTCATTAAAATCAAACCAAATCCCACTACATTTAGGGCATTTATCAAGCTCAATTCCCTCTGACTCTATTCGTTCAAGAATTCCATCACATTTTACACATTTCATATACTAAACCTCTTTTGTTTATATTATTTACCTTTAATTTATCATAAAATTTAAAAAAGTCAATTAAAATTCTAAAATATAGCAAAATTTTTAGGTCTAAATGTGCATAATTCGCAAATTGCAAGAGTTAAAGTATATATTAAGATTTTTTTTCTTCTTGTTCTTCTGCTCTTGAATATTCCCTTTCTACTCTAATCGCTTTTTCTTGAAGTGCTATATATCCCATATATCTGACCTTCGTAGAGTCTCTGGAATTAGGAACTAAGCTCATTTTTTTAGCTATTGGTTCTGAAACCTTTAATCGAGTTTTATCTAATGTTATATCGATATTATTATAAAGAGTTTTCCAAACTGTTATTATTGGATTCTTTTTATCAATAACATCTTGTTCTATTGATTCTATTTTCTCTAATAAATCATGCTCTTCTTTATTCAAATGAGTAAATTCTACCATTAGTTTTCTTATTTGTAACTTTTTTTCTTTTGACAATTTTCCAGAAAGTTCTGGGTGTCCTATCAAAGGATCTACTATTTTACTAATGTCTTCTAATCGTTTTTTATTTTTGTTGATAGTTTCATTCAATAATTGAATTTTGTGACTTGAAATAAAACATACACCAGCAATTAATCTTGTCTTAACTCCTATTTCTGATCCTAATGTTCTAGATTCTATGCCTTTTAATGCCATCACTCTTCCACCTATAATAGAACCTTTTGTAACTTCTACGCTACCACGAACTGTAACATCACTATCTATTATTTCATTTTTAACTTCTAAGTTACCATAACATATAATATTAGCTGCATCTACATATTTCCCTGTCATATTACCTTGACTTTCTAACAGTCCTTGATTTAATGCTGACACTCCACCAAATTCTAATGTTCCACCTGCAAGAATTTTAGAGCCTTCGATATGTCCTGAAATAGCAATATTTTTACCTGCAGAAATATGGAAAGAGTCTACAACATCTCCTTTTACAAATACAGATCCTATAAAATTAATATTCCCAGTGTTATATCCTACATCACCATTAATTGTATACTCATTAGAAATTGTTATAACATGAGTTTTATCGTCATATAAAATCATACCATTTTTTTTAGCTATTACTAAATTCGCCTCTTCTCCAGGTCGTCCTGCAACGCCCATTCGAACACCTTCGCCTAAAATACACTTAAATTCATTTTTTACTGGTTCTGGAAGTATCACTTCCCCTCGTAATGAAATGCCTTTTACTCCTTTTTGAGGTGGTATAATTTTAGCGATTGCTTGCCCTAATTTTACATTATCAAATAAATGTAAATTGTGATAATCTTTTTTGTCCTTTTCTTTATCCTTTTCTATTTCTTCTATTTCATTAGTTGCATAATTTTTTTTGGATTCAGTAAAAGGTTTTTTTAGAAATTCAATACTACCTGTTTTGTTAGGGGTTGATTTTTTACAATTCATAACAACGGCATCTTTAACATCTTTTCCTAATCTTGCCATTGCACAAGCATCCGTAATTGCATTATTATCAATTTGACCATTTAACTCCAATGATTTTACAAAATCGATAGCTTCTTGCGCTCTAACTGTAACACCTTTTTCCGTCGTAGATATATCAAGGTGCAGTTCAATATCATTGAAAACTTCTAAAGTTAATTTAAATTTTTCAAATTTTTTCTCAAAGACATCTTCTTGTAGTTCTTCGTCCATAATAACCTCTTTTTTTATAATGTTGCTTTATCGCATACGACGCATTTTTTATGCCATACCCTTAAATTATTCCAAAAGATTTGCTTCACCAGTAGATGAAATAACAAATGTTTGTGGCATATCTTTTAATTTTTCATTGATTGTATTGAAAAAATCCTCCGCATATTTTCTATTTTTCAATGTAAATCCCATTAATATAAGTTTTGAATCTTGTGACTCTTTTCTGAAAACATCATTAAATGGTTTATCTGTTTTTATAACATTTACAGTTGCAGGAACTCGTCCTTTTTCTACTAATTCTTTTAAATCTTTTTCAGATGACACTTTTTCCTCTTCTGTTTGCACAACTCGCAAAACTCTGATTTTTGTATGAGCCCATTCATTATTCATTGTTAGCAAATGAGCGAGAATTAACATCAATGAACCATTGTTATGACCACGCCACCATAAATCAATTCTATCTTCATAAATTGATTGATTATTTGAATCTATTAAAATAAGCGGACTCATATTTAGTTTTAAAATAACATCAAGATTATCTATAAACGGCGACATTCTAGTTGTGTCTTTTGGACAACCTAACATTAAAATATTTGGTTTAATAGGTCCTATTGAATGCGATTGTAAAAATACAGATAATCCTTTATCAAAATTTTCTGCTATAATAACTTCCACAAAAGAATCTAAGTCAAATTTCTTACAAAATTCTTGCAATTCAGTTTTAGCTTCTCTGCGTTCATTATCTAATTCATTATAATCTCCTATGATAAATTTAACTAAGGACAGGATTCCTCTTTTGCATTCAAATAATGTTGCGTATCGCAGTAAAGAACTTCTTTCTTGTGGACCTCCACCTAAAACAGTAATTGTTGGACGCCAATTTTTAGGGTCGGCTTCTAAAGAATTTAAAATTAATAAATTTTTACGAATTCTAGAATAAACAAATCCACGGCGAGCATCTCCAAAGCGTTGTTCCATATCTTTACGATGTGCCATAAAATATATTGCGACTAAAATTATGAGTGAAATTAGAGAATAAACAAGACTAATCATACATGCAACTACAAGACACGATACAAGTCCAAATAGTGCTATTGACCAGTGAAATATTTTAAAACGAGGTCTAAATGATGGATTATCTCCAAAAGATTCTATAAGTGCAGCCAAATTTACAGTTCCGTAAGTATATAGAAAAAACATAGTCATTATTTGTGCAACACTGTTTAATGCAGGACTCATTCCACCATCAACCAACCCTTGACTTCCTCCCCATAAAAGCACTAATAATGCGATAAAAAATGTTAAAAGCAAAGCACGCCTTGGTTCATTTGTATCTCCTGATCCTTTTGAAAATGGCGTAAGGACAGAAATTATTTTATCACTTGCGAGAGCCTGTAATATTCTTGGAGCTCCTAAATATGAACCTAAAGCACTTGATAAAGTAGCTGCAATAACACCTGCTATAACAAGATAACCAGTTCCCATTATCGCATTTTCAACTAAAATTTGATACGGCTTTGCAATTAATTCACTTCTTGGAAATGCTCCAGCAGATAAAATAATTTGAATCGCATATACCACCGTTGCAACAAAAATTGCGAGTAGTGTTCCTTTGGGAATAGAAACTTCTGGTTTTTTCAAATCGCCTGACATATTAACTCCTGACATAATTCCAGTTACAGCAGGGAAGAAGATAGCAAACATTAAAAATGGGTTTACCGAGTCCTTAGGTAACATATTTTCCGTCAACATTTCTGGAGAAAAATTAATATATAATCCACCCAAAAATGCACAAATCGCAAGTGTTAGAATTGTTAAAATCAAAAATTGGATTTTGACTGCCCAGTTCGCACCTATCCACGATATTATAAATAAAACAACTCCAAAAATTAGCGATATATGCAAATAATATTGATTAAATTGAGGAAAATCTTTGCATACAGCTTCTGCGAAACCCAAAATATAAAAAGGAACAGCTAAAGCTTGAGCAAGAAAAAGAGTAACACCTATTGCACTTCCAAACCCTGGTCCTAAAGCCCGTGATATTAAAAAATAAGCTCCTCCTCCTTTCACAGGAGTATTTGTTGATACTACAGAGATTGACAATCCAGTAGCTATGCAAATCATTTGAGAAACAAATAAGATAATTAATGAATAAAACAAACCTGCATTTCCGACCACATAGCCAGTCCGCATAAACATTATCAATCCGAAAATTGTTAAAATAGACGGTGTAAAAACCCCTGCAAATGTGCTAAATCCATAACCTTGTTTTTCTGTCATTTTTTATTCCTTTAAGTTATTTATTAAATCTCGTTGATATCTAACCCAATATCCTTTATCTATTGCTTCAAATCCTGTAGCTTTTAATAATTTTTCTGGAACATAAGGACATTGACAATTTCTAGCTTTCAAATCAATCCAATTTACCAATTGAACCAATGCAATTTCTAACATATACTCTTCTGGGAACTCTTCTGTAGAATGATGATATATAATAGCTGCAATTATTTCAGGTGGCATATCCCATTTTTGGAGAACAATATCTGCTACTTCTGTATGATTAATTTTAAATATTAAATTTTCTACCTCAAAAATAGGAAGTTCTTTTTCGTGTGCAATTGTTGCGACTTGTGCAACTTTTTTAGGAGATAATTTATATAAGATAACTTTCCCAATATCATGCATTAGCATTGCCAAAGATAAAGATTTTGATACAGGTAAATCATTTTCTTCGATTAGTTGTTTTATTAGAACAGAAGAAGTATATGCATGTTCAAAGTCTTGTTTTTGATCTTCGCCAAAAATATCCATTACAGATGCCGAATATACAATTTCTTTTATATTCATAAAGCCAAGAAGATTAACAGCAGCACTAACAGAGTCAATGTTATTTTTTAATGCATAATAACTAGAGTTTATAAGTTTTAATATTTGTGAAACAAGCGTCTGATCTTGTTCTATTTCATGAACTATTTTTGTCACATCTTGCTCAGGGTCTTTTAATAATTTAATGATTTTAGTTACATGTTTACTAGGCACAGGCAAGTCATCAATCTTTTCAATTTTTTTTATTAACATCTTCTTCTCAAATGAATCAATAGAACCTTTGCGTCCTTCTCCAATATTTTTCTTAAATATATTACTCATTTTTCTTTCCTTATTTATTTAAAACTGCTAACAGATAACTGCTAACTGTTACATTCCCCAAATTTTTATTTTATAACCATTTTCATCGTTTGATTCGGTATATATTTTATCCTTCCAATCAATATCTTCACGACGGTCGAATAATATTAAATGCGACTCTGTTGCACCACATTTATCTGCATACTTCGCAGTTTGTTTTAAACCTTTCGTTTTATATTTATCGAATGCAACATCTGTTTTTTGTCGATTTGTTCTAACTTTCAATTCGATTACAATGCGTTGTTCTCCAGTTGGCGAGTTCCATTTTAAATATAAATCAGTTCGTTTAGTTCCTAAACCATATTCTCTGTCTATTCTACCATGTCCATTAGCAACTCTTTGTAAAAAAGCTTGAAAAACTAATTGAGGAGCCGCTTCTTTATAGCCTTTGATTTTTCTTGACCATATTTCACTGTTTTCACGCCAAAACTGAGAAAACATAGAAAAGAGTTTATCTGTATTTAAAGATTGATCTTCATTAACCCATTTAGGTTTCATATAACTTAAAAAATGCGTTTGCATAACAGAAGTTAATTCTCTTGGTAAAACTTCTTTGTAAATTTTATTTGCAATAACCAAGCCTTCTGTTGTTTTTTTTATCAATCCTAAATCTATACAATATGTTATATCTTCATCATTTATAAAATCTTCTGTCTTTATTTTCTCTGAATCTTCTGTGTCATAACCTGTAAACATAGGATTTATTACACGATAAACCCTTTCTTGCTTTAATTTATCAGCTAATTGATCAAGATGAGTTTGACGAGATAATATTAATTTTTCTTTAGCAACTTCTATCATCTCTGCACTAATCGCAATTGAACGGTCTTGATTTTCTTCCATTTTAAAACAAACTTCAAAAGCTAAAGCATTAACTAACCAAGGTTGTCCATCTGTTAAGTCATAAACTAAATCAAAAACAGCATCTTCAAAAACTTGACCTGTTTCTTTTGTATGTTCTAAATATAATTGTTCAATATCTTCTCTTAAAAAGTTACCAATAGTTAAAGATTCTGATTTAATATTAAAACAACTTCCACCTGTTATATGTTTTGGGTCAATATTTAACAAACGATAATCTTTTATATCTAAAACTCCAGTCAACATTATAGACCAAGGAAAATATTCTCCACGATTTGCATATCCCGCACGAAGTTGACTTAATATAGATATTATAGCATCGCCATGCAATGCATCTATCTCATCTATAAGTAAAAATACAGGTTTTTCCATTAATTCAGATAATTCATATAAAAATTCATTTAAAGCATTTTTAAAATTTCCACTTTCAGTAACTTCATTTATTATTTCTTTTATTTCTTTTTTTAGTCCAAAAAGTAACTTTATTTCTATTTTTAATGCGATTAATATAGAATGAATTGCTTCATTTATATTATCTTTTGCACCTCTCGCAGATTCAATATTTACATAAATTGCATTATAATTCCCCTCTGCATTAATTTTATCTCGTAGTGCTAAAATACAACTTGTTTTCCCACTTTGTCGTGGAGCATGCAATAAAAAATATTTTTTATCATTTATTAAATCCATTACTTCTTTTAAATCCCATCTTTCCAATGGATTTAATTTATAATGTTCTTCCATATTTAC
Source organism: Victivallales bacterium (assembly GCA_029934175.1). Taxonomy (GTDB): domain Bacteria; phylum Verrucomicrobiota; class Lentisphaeria; order Victivallales; family JAUVCU01; genus JAOZMT01. The sequence continues at coordinate 9,521 of JAOZMT010000018.1, forward strand.
TGGACCAGCCGTATTAAAATGTTTTCTACCCATCTTTTTCTCCTTTTTTACATTTCCCAAATTTTTATCTTTTCTCAATTTTCATAATTTCAATAATTTTGCTTGAGACTGGAGGACAACCTTTTATAAAAACTCCTTTGTCACGATGTTTTATTGTGCAATTTCCTATACACAAAGTTCCGTCAGGTAATTCATTATGTCCTTTTCCTATGGCTATATTAATTTTTTCTTCTTTAGGGTAATATTCTTTTAAAAAGTCAGTATGTTGTTTTAGAAATAAAAGCAATGTTGACTGACATGCACTGCAAGACTGTTTATCTAAAATATTAAATCCTGGATGATTTAATGCAATATTTTTTGGTGGCTCTTCAAATTTTTTTGTATATTGTCGCCAATTATCTGTTGTTACATCAATTTTATCTATATCAATCTCTCCATAACCTCGTTCAGCAGCTAAGTATAAATGTGGAACTTTTTTTGCAGTCGTTCCCATAAGTTCACATGCGACTGCATCAACCGCAAAAACATCAACTCCAACAAGAACTATTCCTAAATCTTTTGGACTTCCAGCACTTGGACCAAGCCCTTCAAGACAAGTTGAACCATCAACTATTGAAAGATGTGGTCTAAGCGCATACGCCATATCAGCAATTGCAATATTCAAAGGGCGTTCATTGACTCCTTCAACAGAAGGCAACATGTGCAATTTAACCTTACTTTTACGCCACAAACACCCCTTCATATTTTTCATTGCCAAGGTAACGCCTGTGTGCATGTGCATTTTCATAACAGGAATTGATACAATAATATCATACTCCATAATTTCTGGGCATAGTTTTAGAGAATCTATTGCAATTCCATCAGGTAAAGCAACATCGACGAATTTCCTCGCATCCATATCTATCAACAAACAATTTCGCTCTTTTGCGACTTGTGCAATTCCTGTAACTTCATAAGCTTCCATTGTATTTACACCAGTTATAGGACTCTCACCTATAACAACTTCTGCTCCAACTTTCTGAAAAGCATCAATAGAAGCAGCCACTACTTCTGGGTTTGTTGTTACTCCGGCTCCTGCTAATGCTAATCGTCCAACATTTGGCTTTAATAAAACCTTTTTCCCTTTAGCATAAGATAAATCAACTTTCGACAATGCTTCTATTGTATTATCATAAGCATTTTTACCACTAACCAAATGGACTTTTGATCTTTTAGCAATCTCTCCTAAAAATGGAGTTTCTGATATTTTAAAATGTTCCATCGTTTCCCTAAAGTAATATTTGTTTGTATAAAAATTTATCTTTATATTCTATTAGTGCTAATGACTTATTTTTTGTTACAGATCCTGAGCATATTTCACCACATCCTTCTTCATTTATCTTTGCATAAGGATTATGAATATGACCACACAAAGATAATGAAAGTTTTTTAGATTTTAATAAATTTACTACTCTTTTTTGCCCCCATAATCTATGTCGCCATCTAAAAAAATTATTATCCTCATCTAATGGATAATGACCAATTAATATATTTGTTTTATCTACATTTTCATTACAAATTTTTTCGATAAATTCAGATGAGTCTCTCTTCAAATAACCACATGAAGATATTAAATTTGATGGCCAACTTTCATTGATTAAAATAAAATTATAATTTTCAATATTAACCATAGCTGGTAAATTATTTAAACTTAAGTTAAATTTAGAGTTCATTTTCTTAAATGTAGATTTTAATGCATCATTACACTCTTTATTATGAACATAATAATCATGATTACCAGGAGTATATAAAAGAGATATCTCAGAATCAAGTAAAGGTTGTAAAATATCTAATGATTGCTGAAATTCTCCAAGTTGACCAGTAGATGTTAAATCTCCTGTGCATATAGCGATGTCAGGGTTTTCATCTAAAATATACTTAACAGCTACTTTTAAACTGTCTTGATTATGTTGAAATTGTCTTCTATATTTAAAATTAAAAACTCCAACTAATCGTTTATCAAAATAAGCGCCTAAACTTTCAGCAGGTCCACCTGCATGTGAATCTGAAAAATGAATTATTTTCATTCTTACTTTACTTACACGACTTTAAAACTTCAAGCTCTTTTTTCCAATCAGAATCATTTGCTGTTGCAATAGCTTTATCATAATCTCCTGAAAATAGATGATAATATGATACAGCGTTTGCATTATTTTGTTTTTTAGCTATTTTTTCCAATACCTTGTCCAAAGTTTTACTTTTCAACTTAGATAATGGAATTTGTGCTTTTGTGAATTTTTCCCCCATTTTATGATAATGAATTTTGCCATTTTTAACCTTATCGGACTCACCAAGAAAAATCGCATTTATCATTACTCCAGAAACGACACAACCATTTTTAATATCATTTTGAATACCATTTGCACACTTCGCAGCTTCTGCTATTGTCTTTTCCCAATTCTGTAACGGGTTTATAAGTTCTGCATAAGTCGCAGGTATTTGGATGTCTTTGCTTTTATTAAAAAAATCAGCAAGGTTATCTAAGTCTTCTGCTTGAATTCTAGAATTTAATAACTTTCTTGAGTCTGTAAATGCACCATTTATCATCTTTTCAATGTCAGATTTTTCTTGAGCTAGCTTTGCTATTTTTTCTTGCTCTGCCTTTTCTATTGCTGCTTTTTCGGACTCTTTTCTTCTCTTATCTGCCAATTTTTGTTTTTCTTTTCTTTTCTTTTCTGCTACTTTCTCTGCTTCTTCTTGTTCTTTTTTTACTCTAATCTCTTCATTCTTTTTAATATTAGCAGATAATTCTTTTCGTATAGCGTTTCTCTTATTCTCTATTACTGTTTCATCCAAACCAAGACTTCCCATAAGCTCTTGTAATTCTTTAAATACATCTTTGTCTTTCTTGTTTTGAAGTTCAATCCCATTATTTATAAATGAATCATAACTTCTCCAAATTGATATTTTTACTTTTTTATTATTAAAATTATTAAGACTTCCATTAATTTCAGATATTAATTTTTTTGCACTTTCATAAAAATATGTGTCTACATCAGTTGATCCAACTAATAAACCTGTCGTATTGGTATTAGTTTTAACTGGCTTTGTTTTTTTAGATTGTTGTGCTTTTTGGAAAAAATAATATCCAGCTCCACCAACTGTAATAAGAAATAAAACAATCAATATCACACCTTTTTTAGAATTATTAGTTTTAGGTTTAATTCTTGCTCTAGACAATGTTTGAGAGCCTACTACCTCTTTTTCAAACTCTTCATTTGAAAATTTTCCTGTGCTAAATTTATTAGTTTTAAAACTTCTTGTCGTTGTTGAATCTTTATGAAAACGCTTAGATGATGTTGTCACTGTGCTTTTATGCAAACTCATCGTCTTTCCGCCTGCTGCTTTTCCTCCCATCGAGGATAATTGCTTCTCGCTAAATGATAAAGGAGCTTTCCCACGACGAACCATTCGTAAATCATCAACTAGTTCATCTGCACTCTGATAGCGTTGATTTACATTTTTCGCCATCATTTTACAAATAATCATTGATACATATTTATTAATTTTTTTATTAACTTTATGCGGAGGCACTAAAGGTTCTTGCAAGTGTTTTCTCGCAATATCTGTTGCATCAGTTCCTTCAAAAGCAAATTTCCCAGTAATTAAATGGTAAAAAGTAGCTCCCAAACTATAAATATCACTTCTAACATCCATTACTGCACCTGTTAAGTGTTCAGGACTTATATATTGCGGAGTTCCCATAACTTCATCACTATCTGTATCTTCCTGATCTCCTGCAACCTTTGCTAAACCCAAATCTGCTAATTTTGATTTATTATTTGATGTGAGCATAATATTATCTGGCTTTATGTCTCTATGAACTAAACCAGCTTCTGTCCAAGCATAATCCAAAGCTTCCGATATTTCTGATATTACAGTTATTGCTTTTTCAACAGGAATAATTCCCTCTCGCTTAAGAACATCTTTCATTGTTTCGCCATCTACACTTTCCATAGCAAAATAGAAAATACCTTCATCTTCTCCAACTGCATAAGCTTGAACTATATGCGGATGATTTAATTTTGCTGCTGCTCGTGCTTCTTTAATAAAACCTGTAACAAATTCTGCATCACTTGCATATTTATCAGCTAAAACTTTAACCGCAGCTTGTCTATCAAGAGAAATTTGATATGATTCAAACACAATACCCATTCCGCCACGCCCAAGCTCTTTCTGAATGATGAAGTCATTAATAACTGCCCCAAAAGAAAGTCTTGTTTCTGGTGACCTTGCTATTTGCGAACAATGTCCACACTGGACATCTATTCCCAAATCAGTATTTTCTACCGCTAATATATTACCACAATGTTGACATTGAAATCTCATTTATTTTTTCCATTTTTTTATTTCTTATATTCCACTACAAATTAAGTATTAAACAATAATATAATTCACTTTCTGTAAAAATAAAGTTTTATTAGTTTTTTTTTAAGTTTTATTTTATTAATTGACTTTTTTAATATAGAATCCAACAAAATAAAGTATTGCTTGCAAGGTTGAATAGTTACATTTTAGGGTTAGACGCTAAAAAATAAATTACTGCATAACTCGCAGATTTTAAATTTTTAAATGAATTAATTGTAGTTCCTTGTTTATCTTCATATTCCTGCAATTTTTTCTTCATAACTCTCTTTTTATCATTAAATTGCAAGGCTGTTTCTTGAATAAATGATTTACTCCCAATTATTGCTCCATCTGTCCTGGTATATATTCAGTGAACCCCATTTTACCACAAAGTAGACGAAGTTTTTCGCAAAGAACACAAAGGTTTT
>JAOZMT010000294.1 GCA_029934175.1 Victivallales bacterium
ACTTGTGCAGTTTGATTTATTATAATTTTTTCAAGTCCTTTAATTTCACCACTTTCTCTAATTTGGTTTAAACGAGTTAAAATATCATCAATCTTTACTGCATGAACAATACGCATTGCTTTCAAGATTATATTTTCTAAAAAGACTTGTTTATTTAAAGCATTTCTTAAAGTATATCCAACAGGAGCTAAAGTTTCTAATAAATATTGAATTTTTTGTGCATCTGTTAATTTAGACATTTGCTTATACAAATGAATTGTTTCTTCTCCACTCTCAATAATACTTGCAGGATCATCAACTATTAATGTTATTTGAATTCCCCTTAAAAATGTTAATAATTCTTCAAATAATTTTTCTAAGTTCTTCCCTTCTAAAGCGAGTTTGAAAATATTTTTAATAACAATTTGTTTATCATTTGTCAAAATTGCTTCAACTAAAGCATTCATTTCAACATTTGCAGTTAAACCAAAAAGTGATAGAACTTGTGCTTCATCTATAACACTATCATTACTACTGAAAAATGAAATCATTTGGTCAAGTAAAGATTGTGCATCACGCATACCACCATCAGCAGCTCTTGAAATTGCATTAATCGCAGAATCTGTAATTTTAACATTTTCTTTATCTGCAATAGTTTTTAATCTGCCAGCTATTAAGTTTACTGGAATTCTTCTTAAATCAAATCGTTGACATCTGGATAAAATCGTAGCTAAAACTTTATGTGCTTCAGTTGTTGCAAATAAAAATTTTGCATGTGCAGGAGGCTCTTCAATTGTTTTTAGAAGCGCATTCCACGCAGCGGTTGTCAACATATGAACTTCATCTACGATATAAATTTTATATTTTGAAGATACAGGTGAAATAGCTACTTCCAAAGCAAGTTTTCGCATATCAGATACTGAATTATTACTTGCAGCATCAATTTCCTGAACATCCATATTATTTCCATTTGTAATAGAAACACAAGATTCACATTCACAACAAGGCTCTCCCACCGGAGTAATATTAGAACAATTCAATGCTTTTGCATAAATCCTAGCTGTTGTTGTTTTTCCAATTCCACGAGTCCCAACAAAAAGATAAGCATGTGCAATTCTGTCTTGCAAAATAGAATTTTTAAGAGTGGTAGCAACATGTTCTTGCCCTATTAAATCAGAAAATGTTTGTGGTCTCCATTTTCTTGCGATAACTTCATAAGACATAATTAACGCCCCTCTTCTTCTTTCATATTTTTCAAATCTTCTTTCGTATAATTAACTACACCTTCAAACTTCTGAACATTATCTGAATCAATATCCATTAATGTTTCATGTGCATCAATAACAGTCTCTGCATTTTTCATTTTATCTGTTTCTAAACCTAAAGTCTCTGAATTTTCACTCTTAATACTATATTCTTCATCACTAAACTTGAAAATTTTTGTCAACCCTAATCCTTTTAAAAGAAACATATTACTATCACTAACAAAATGCATGGTTGTAGGTATTTTAACTTTATAAGCTTTTAAACCTAACATTGATAAAACACCCATAAAAGTGCTATCCATTCCTATACAATTTTTCATATCAATAATAATGTCATGCACCTTCCCTATATTAAGACTTTTAACATAAGTTCTAAAGTCATTAGTATATTGAAAATTCAATCGTCCAAAACATTTAATATAAACAGTCGTTTCATCTTGCGATATATCAATCTTAGGTTCTATCATATTTTATTCCATTTTATTTATTAAAAAATAAAGTTATTCTTGTTCAGCAGATAAAATTCCAGCCTCTAATAATTTATTGACAAATTCTTGCATATTATTAAAAGACTCTAAAAATCCACTAGTAGGTATAACAACTTGTGAATTTGATTCAATTCTAGGTTCTGAACCATCCTCTTGATATTCTCCAGTTACATAAGTTCCAAGATCCATTCTAATCATTCCACCTGTGTAGTGAATGTCCGATATTTCATCTGCATAAATAGTTTCTTTACTCATTTTATTCCCCCTTTTTTATTTACATTTTAATTTTATTACCTTATAAAACATTTATAAAGCACGATAGTATAGCACTAAAAAAGCAATTTGTCGAGAATTAATTGAAAAATTTTATAAATATTTTATAATTACTTACCTCTAAAACAAAAAATCTACAGAATAACAATATAAAAACACCTATTTAAATATTTGATATTTAAACAATTATATTATATTATATAGATTAATTTCATATTATAAACAAAACTGCATTATATTTTTCTTTAGAGTCCACCAGTCACTTCTATTGTTGTTCCTGTTATGTATGAAGATTCTTTTGATGCTAAAAACATTGCAACATTTGAAATATCACTTGGTTTACCAAATTTTTTGACAGGTATAGAAGATTTATATTGTTTTACCAAATCTGCAGGAAGATCTTTTATTAGTTCAGTATCTATGAATCCTGGAGATATACAATTAACTGTAATAGCACGCTTCGCAACTTCTTTTGATAATGATTTTGTAAATCCAACTTGCCCAGCTTTTGCTGCAGCATAATTTGCTTGTCCTGCGAACCCCATCTTTCCAGATGGCGAAGTTATATTAATTATTCTACCAAACCTTTTTCCCATCATTTGCATAATAGCATACTTACTCATATTGTAAGTTCCTGTTAAATTTGTAGAAATAACATCATGCCAATCTTGACTTGGCATCATACCAACAATATTGTCTTTTCTAATTCCAGCATTATTTACAAGAACTTCTAATGATTCATTATGCTTTGAAAAATCATCAAAAAATGCTTCAACTTCTTCACAATTCGCAACATCAAACTTTGCAGTTGATATTTTATATTCCTTAAACTCTTCTTTCATTTGATTAGCAGTCTCATCATTTCCAAAATAAGTTGCAATTACTTTTGCTCCTTGTTTAAGAAAATCTGATGCTATTGCTTTACCAATACCACGCGTTCCACCTGTTACAATAACAGTCCAATCTTCATAATTATACTTCATTTTTATTCCTTGTTTGATATTTTTAATGCGAAGTGTGCAAATTCTGCTACACTTAACCTCTCAGCTCTAATATTTTCATCTTTATTAATATCTTTTAATGCAGATAAAATTAAATCCTTATCATAATGCTGTGAAACAGCAGTTATCATTTTTTTTCTACGCTGTGCAAATGCTAATCGGACAACCTTGTTGATTGCAGTTAATTCATTACGATCAAATTGTTTATCCTTCAGTTTAAAATGTAGTATTGCAGAATCTACTTTAGGTGGTGGATAAAACACTTGTGGAGGAACTTTTCTAACTAATTTTATATCATATAACATTTGTGCTCTTATAGATAAACTTCCATAATTTTTTGTTCCCATAGATGATGAAATACGCATTCCCATTTCTTTTTGTAGCATAAAAACCATTTCTTTTGGAGGATTATTCATTTCTAAAACCCGTCCTAAAAAAGGAGTGCTTGCTGAATATGGTAAATTTGCAATACTTCTAAAAGGAGTTTTTCCCATAATCTCATCTAAATTCACTCTACATGCGTCGCCTTCTACTAATTTAAAGTTTGAATTAGAAATGTTTTTAGTCAAATAGTCACATACTCGTCTATCATATTCAATAGCCGTTACATTAGCATTTGACTCAATAAGCAATCTTGTTAACGCTCCAAAGCCTGGACCTATTTCCAAAATATTTTCATTTTCACTTGGGTTTGCAGTTTTTACAATAAATTTCAATAAATTTTCATCAATAAGAAAATTTTGTCCCAAATATTTTCCAGGATTAAAATTATATTCTTTAAGAGTCTTAAGTAAATCTTTTTTTTTCAATGCCTTGCTCCTTTTAAGTTAATTTGCAAATTTTGTATAAATCGCAAAATATAAAATCGTAATTGTTATTCATAAATAAATTAGAAACTATCAATTATCAGCGTAGTTCTTAACATCGACCACTATTTATAAATATTTTTTAACCACTAATAGACACTAATTGAACACTAATAAA
>JAOZMT010000295.1 GCA_029934175.1 Victivallales bacterium
GTAGAAACTCCATTGTTAACTTCTTGAATATTTTGTGATACATCACTCACTCCTACAGAGCTCGAGTTATGTAAAGCTTTACATATGTAAAGCTTTACATAATGGGAGCTCTGAATTATGTTCTCATAACTCTACTCAATTCTGACATTAATTCAATTTTACTGTATGGTTTTGGGATAAAACCTGTGAAACCTGATTTTTGATATTTCATTTGATCCTCAAAAGATGTGTTTGCGGTAACTGCAATAATTGGTAAATCTGCATATTTCGCAATTTTTCGTAACGCTTGCATAGCTTCAAAACCATCCATTATTGGCATTTGTATATCCATTAAAACAACTGCATAATCATTAAGTTTAATTTTATCTATTGCTTCTTGCCCATTTTCGGCAGTATCAACTAAAAGATTTAATGATTGAACAAGCTCTTTGCCTATTGCAATATTGATAAAGTCATCATCAACCAATAAGACCAACTCCTTATTAAATTGTTTGATTACTTTTTTCTCTAATCGCTTCATTACTACACTTTCAGTGTCTCCTTTTCCTAAATTTATAGCAAATGAAAATGTAGAGCCTACATTTATTTCACTTTCAACAGTAAGCTCGCCGCCCATTAATTGAGCTAATTTATTAGATATAGAAAGTCCTAATCCAGTTCCTCCATATTTCTTTGTCGTAGAACTATCTGCTTGTGTGAAATCTGCAAAAATCTTGTCTTGAACCTTATCACTCATTCCAATTCCTGAGTCTTTTACTTTGAAAGATATTTTATTCGCTTCAGATGCACAATTCGCAATTATAAGCTCAATACGACCAACTTCTGTGAATTTTATCGCATTAGATATTAGATTTAACAAAATTTGTTGAATTCGTGTTGCATCTCCTTTATAAAGTGATCTTTCTAATTTATAAGTAAAGAAAACACCTACTTCTTTCTCTTTTGCTTTATTTTTTAATGTATTTAGGCAATTTTCTCCTAAAATTTTCAAGTCAAAATTTTCGTTATGTAATTCAACTTTTCCAGCTTCTATTTTTGAAAAATCTAGAATATCATTAACTAGCTTTAATAATCTATCTGCTGATATTTCTAAATTTTTTATATGCTCTTTTTGATTATCATTAGGTTTCAAGCTTGATAAAATTTGAGACAGCCCACAAATACCGTTCAATGGTGTTCGTATTTCGTGTGACATATTTGCTAAGAAGCCAGCTTTTATTTTAACTGCTTCTTCAGCTTTTTCTTTAGCTACAATCAATTCTCTTTCCACTTTCTTTAAATGTGTAATATTTGTAATTATTCCGCCAACTCCTTGCTGTTCACCTGTGCTATCTAATATAGGAATAATTTTAGAGAAATAATCAATTTTTTCACCATTTATAATAATAAAACCTTCCCTAAAAGTTACCTTTTTACTTTCCATAACTTGATCATTACACTTTCTAAATGTTTCTGCTTCAGATTTTGAAAAAAGGTCAAAGCAAGTCAAATTTTTAAAGTCTGAAATTTCAGGAAAAAGAGCCTTATAAGCACTATTAAGAAAAATAAGTTTTCCAAATTTATCTTCTATAAAGATGTAATCTGGAGACATATCAAACAACCATTTATATTGTTCTAAACTTGATATTAATTGTTCTTTTTCTTTCTCATTTTTGCTAATTTGTGTAATATCTTTATCAACGCCACGATAGCCACAATATTTCCCATTTTCAAAGATTGGAGTTCCAGTGGTTAAAACTAAAATAGGAGTCCCGTTTTTATGAATTATTTCATTCTCTAAATTAAACATAATTCGTTTTTCTGCGATTTGTGCAAATTCTTTTCCTATTTTTTCAGCCTCTTCTTTACTCATAAAATCAAAAGGTGTTTTTCCTATAACTTCATCGACTTTATAACCAAGTAATACTTCTATGCTTTCACTAGAATAAATATATTTACCTGCAGCATTAATTTCCCAAATCCAATCGTTATCACAATTTGCAACATCCTCAAATCGTTTCTGATTAAATCGAATTCCTTTTTCAATGCGTCCCAAATAAAACCATAGGAAAGTTATAGTTGTTGTTGCAAATAAAAAGATTATAAAATATAAATATTTTATAAATTCAAGTTTTGCAATGATTTTTTCACTTAAGTCATATTCTTGAAATATATACCCTACTTCATTACCGATTACATCAAGCAACTTAATTCCATATAACTGCTCATTTTTCCCATTTGAATGAATATGTAATTTTTCTTCTAAGTAGTCCGAAAACTCCAAATCATCATCTTGCGTTCCATAAATAGCGATATATTTATCAAATTCATCCCAGTTATTTTGCGGATTATGTGAAAGAAACTTTTTTTTATCAATCAAAGATTTATCTATAGCAACGAGAAATTTAGAATCTAATTTTGACTCTAAATCTGGTAAAATAGCAGTTAATTCTTTTCCAAGTTCTAAATATCCGATTAATTTGTTATCCGCATACCAAGGTTGCACAACTCGCAAGGTAAAAGTGCCTAATGGACCTAATTCAAGACCATAAGATATTTCTTTTGTGATTTCTGCTTTTTTTGAGGTTACTCTATCAATCGTATCTCCAAATCTTTCTTTAGAATGAACACGCAAGAAGCATTTGCGTTTTGTATCCATAAAATAAAAATGTGTAATATTATCATCTAAATTCAAATAATCATATATAGGTTTCGCTGCTGTAAAGAGTTTATCTTTATTTTGAGTTAAAAAGACCTCTTTCAATTTTTCATTTTGCATAAGATGATATAATTCACCTTTTATATATTTGCCCTCTTGATCTATCGCAATTTGATAAAAATTATTAAATTGAGATTTCATTTTCTCAATTCTTAATTTATTTATTTGTTCAGAATAATTTTCAAGTTTATAAAAAGTTATTATAGCAAATGCAATAATAAGAATAATACACGGTATTATTATTTTAAATCTAATTGTTTTCATTGTTTTCTCCTTTAATTTATACTTTATATATATAATAGCACAAATCGCAAAAATTACAAGTCAAATCATTTGATTATTTGCATATATTGGGCTTGTTCTTAATTTCGTTTATGTAAAGCTTTACATAAACGGCGTAAAGAACAACGCCAAATTTTTTTAATGTAGTAGCCAGTTTTCACCGAATGCAAAGTCAAGGAAATATAGATATTCGAGTAAATACAGAAAGCAATAGAAAATTTAAAAACTCATTTGTTTAAAAGGCTTATACTGTGAGCGGTTGAAATTTTCATTTTTTGCAAGATGATAATAATTGCTATTTTTGATTTTATAAATTCATGGCTACTAGAAGTAACCAATTATTTATACAATTAAAAAGAGCTGTTATTTGCGCTTACAGGAAGTGACAATTTAATCCATTTACAGTATAAATGTTCATTCTTTGCGTTCGGATAATGCAAGATACTTTTGTGTAATGTGAAAATTTTTTGGCTCATTAAGATAAAATATGCAAACTCATATAAATGAAATGTTTTAATGTTTTCTCATTATAAACCTTGAAATTTGCGAATTGTGCAGTATTTTAGTAGTTTCTAAGCTCACAAGGCACGGATTTTATTATGAGACCATTTTAGGATTGTTGGATTACTGGATTATTGGATTTCTTTCCATTAATCCAAAATCCAATAATCCATAAGTTGCAAGCTTAAGGTCATCTAAAAATCCTGTGTTTTCTATTTTCCTTGCTTACGGCTCGTGTGCTTAGAGTTTAAATAAAAAAGGAGGATTAAATTATGCCTACTGGACAAACAAATCTATTCGTAGAAAATGAAATTTTAGAATTAAAAAAATCGACTTCTGAATTAAAAGCAGGTATTTGTTCTATTGTTGCTATTATTAATAAACATTTCGGGTTTTGTTTTGTTCAATAATTGGTATATTTCAGAAAGTAGTTGACACTTTTTATTGTTCAACCCCATTCGGGGTTGGGAGTT
>JAOZMT010000296.1 GCA_029934175.1 Victivallales bacterium
TTTTATCTACATAATAACTATCCTCATTTCTGCGATATTCACAAAAATCCGACTGTCCTAATATAACTTTTTTATCCATTCTTTTCTCCTTTTTTGGGACTCTATATTAAATTAATCCGAATTCTTTCAACTTGCGTTCTATTGCCTCTTTTGAGACAGGTTTTAGGAAATAACCATCACAACCATTTGAATTCGCATTAGTTATACTTTTAGCATCGTAATTGCCTGTTGTCATAATAATTTTACTTTTTGTAATTCCAGCATTTGCTTCCATTTTACGGATTTCAATTAATGCTTCTAGTCCATTCATAACAGGCATCATTATATCAAGGCAAATAAAATCATAATGTTCATTTACCTTAATTGCGGTTTTTACAGCTTCAATTGCTTCCTCTCCATTTGATACAGAATTAGAAATACCATATTCATTCAGATATAGTTTCATTAATTCTCTTACACTTTTAATATCATCGACTAATAAAGTTTTCATTCGACTTCTCCTTTTATCATTTTCCACTCTGTTTTTACTTTTATAACTTGGTCTTCAAATCCATCCTTTTTTTCTTTTAACATACCTTCAAGCTCTTCAAGTAATTTATATAATAACTTTGCATTGACCATTCCAGCTGTTCCTTTAAATCTATGCACTAATTGCAACAATTCTTCAATATTATTATTTTCATACAACTCTTCAATCTCTTGAATTGCATCTTTGTAATTTTCTTTAAATTCATTAATAAAATCATCGACCAACCGCTCATCATCATAGCTTTCTAGCAAATCAGTTTTATCAATACCTGACTTTAATTCTTCATCTGTTTTATCTGCTCGTTTTAATACAGAAGTTTCTATTTGAAGAATTAATCTTTCAAGCTCTAACATAACATGTGTCTTTTTATATGGTTTTGGGATAAACCCGTCAAAGCCATCTTCAAGATATCTTTCTTTGTCCTGCGGTGAAATATTTGCAGTAACAGCAATAATTGGCAACTTTGCGAATTTTGCATTTTTGCGAATCTCTTTAACAGCAGTTAAACCATCCATCACAGGCATTTGAATATCCATTAATACAGCATCATATTTATTGGATTCAATTTTAGAAATAGCTTCCTTTCCATTTTCTGCACTATCAACAATACACCCTAACGCCTTAAGCAACCCTTTTCCAACATTAATATTAATATTATCGTCATCAACTAATAAAATTTTAGTTTTATTTAACTTGATAGTTTTTAATTTAATAGTTTTTGTCGTATTCTCAGAAATAAATTCTCCTTTTTCAGCAGGAATAGTAAAAGTAAACAAGGCTCCTTTTCCTACCTCACTTTTGACCTTAATTTCTCCATTCATAATTTCACAAAGTTTTTTACAAATAGATAAACCTAATCCAGTTCCTCCATATTTTTTTGTTGTTGAAGAGTCTGCTTGAGTAAAATCGTTAAATAATTTTTTTTGAACTTCATCAGACATTCCTATACCAGTATCAAGAACAGAAAAGACCAAAGAGTCATTTTGCAATTTAACAGAAATTGTTATAGCACCCACTTCAGTAAACTTCAAGGAGTTTGATATTAAGTTAAATAAAATTTGTTGAATTCTTGCAGAGTCAGCTATAAAATAGTTATTTTTTTCAATATTATATTGAACATTTAGCTCAAGATTTTTTGATTTGATTTTTTCTTTAAAAGTAAACGCCACATCTCTCAATAATTTTTTCAAATTAAAAGATTCGAGATGTAATATAAGTTTACCAGCTTCTATTTTTGAAAAATCAAGAATATCATTAACCAAATTCAACAATCTTTCAGAAGAAAATTCCAAGGAGTCAATATATTCTTTTTGCGTAGAATTCATTTCTGTTTCTGATAACAATTGTGACATTCCACAAATACCATTTAAAGGAGTTCGTATTTCATGTGACATATTAGCAATAAAACTAGACTTCACTTTAAGAGCATTCTCTGCTTTTTGTTTTGCAATAATTAATTCTCGTTCACTTGTCTTTAATTTCGTTACATCTGTAATTATACCGCCAAGACCTTTTACTTTTCCTGTTGAATCCATTAAAGGAAAATTGTCAGCTATATAATCAATATGAACATCGTTAAATGAAAGAGTTCCTTGATAATTTAATATTTGCCTATCAAGCATAACACTAGAATGCTTCTTTTCAAAATCAATACCTATTTCTTTTGGATATAATTCCGAATTTTTTAAGCCTATTATATCATCTATTTCTGTAAATAAATCTTTATATGCAGAATTTGCAGCTATTATTTCCCCATCTACATTTTCAATAAACATATAAGCTGGATTCATATCAAATAACCATTGACTTTGTTCCAATTGCTCTTCTTTATTTTTTAATTCCTTATCTATTTTACCTAAATAAAACCAAAAGAAGGATATTACAATTAAAAATTGTAGAAAAACATGTATTTCCAAAGAATATAATTCTGAGTCAAAAAACAATAAACTTGCGAAAGCTATATCTGCAATAATATAAGGCAGTAATATTTTAAATCTAAGACTTTTCATTTATTTACTCCAACATTTAACAGGATTTCTTCTAAGTATTCTTTTTAATAATGAAGTCATAGGTTTTTGCAAGTCTTCAAAGTCTGAAACGATTAAATCAGCTGACAAATATCTATGATCTGTTTTTTTCTCAATCATTTTCCCAATTATTCGCTCAACTCTTTCAGTTATTTCTGAATTAATAGATGTCGGAATAATAGGTTTCTTAAATTGTATTGCCTGTCCAATTTCATTGAGAGTTTCTCCTATAAAAGGCTTTTGCCCAGTAAAAAGTTCATAAGATAACACACCCAAAGAAAAGATATCTGCTTGTTCAGTCAACTTAGAGGATGATACAACAAATCCTTCTGGCGAAATATATGCTGGTGACCCAAGTATTTCATTTTCCATTGTTAAATTTGAATCAACAATTCTTGCAATACCAAAATCCAATAATTTTGGTTCTAATTTTTTAGTAAGCATAACATTTGCAGGTTTAATATCACGATGTAAAATTCCTTGTTTATGGACAGTGTATAATGCTTTTGCTAGTTTTGCAATAATATAAATCCTGTGCTCCATTGGAAGTTGATTCTTTTTTATAAAATCCGTCAAAGGCGTTCCATCTACATATTCCATCAAAATATAAGCCGTTTCTTCATTATAAACACCCGATTTATACACTTTAACAATATTTTCGTTATCTATATCTTTCATGATATCAGCTTCTCGGAGAAATCGTTTAAGCTTTTTATTATGACTTATACCTTCTATTTCTTCATTTTTTAGGATTTTCAAAGCTCTTTTATTACTTGCATCTTTCTTATGTTGAAGT
Source organism: Victivallales bacterium (assembly GCA_029934175.1). GTDB lineage: Bacteria > Verrucomicrobiota > Lentisphaeria > Victivallales > JAUVCU01 > JAOZMT01. Next base: position 3,353 of record JAOZMT010000296.1, read on the forward strand.
AAAGACACTACTCCCATCGCTCCAGCTCCAATAGTTCTAACTACATCATAATCAGGGAATATATAATCTTCTGTTTTCTTAAAAAACTGTGTAGAAGTAAAATCATTATGAATCTCCTTTTCCTGCATTACCACAGCTCGCTCTATTGTATCAAGCAGTTTCGGTGATCCAAATGGCTTTTGAATGTAATCAAAAGCTCCATTTTTTATACTGTCTGTAGCTTTTTCAACCTCTTTATTTCCTGAAATTATAATAACTTCCATATAAGGATGATGCTTTTTGCAATATTTCAGTAATTCAAATCCTGAAATACCTGGTAAATTGCCGTCCAACAGCAAAATTTCATATTTATAATCAATCAGATGCTCTAATGCTGAACTACTAGAGTTCAGAGAGGTTACTTTATAATTTTCATTTTTTGATAAAATTGTTTTTATCATTTTAACAATTAGTTCTTCATCATCAATTATTAAAATTCTAATTTGTTTTTTCATTGACATTGTTGTGTCATTCATCTTGTTTCTCCTGTTTTTATATTAATTTATTACTAACTAAAGCTTTTCTACCAATAAACGCCATTCCTAGTGTTTCTATT
>JAOZMT010000297.1 GCA_029934175.1 Victivallales bacterium
ATTTATTACGCAGAATAATTTAACGCAAAATAATTATTTTTAACTTAATTCAAATTCTCTAATTTTATTTTTACCTAATCTTTATCAATGAAAATAAAAACCACGACTCATTTAAAAATTTTTCCTAATTATTCTGCGTTAAATTATTCTGAGTTAAGAACAAATTAAAAAAATATGGAATGCTATTTGTTTTTTTTGTTTTGATGTTTGAGTTGGACTTTGTGAGGTTTGAATAATTATATAAAATTTTTCTATATTTATTTGCATAATTCGCAATATTATGCTATTTTCTATCTTCATTAAACACATAAAAAGGAATACAATATGAATATAAAAGAAATTTTAAAAACTAAGATTTTAGTTTTAGATGGTGCTATGGGGACAATGGTTCAACGATATAATTTACAAGAAGAAGATTATAAAGGCAAAAGATTTGCTAACCACCCTGCCCTATTAAAGGGCAATAATGATATTTTAAATATTACAAAGCCTGATATAATTAAAGCTATCCACAAAGAATATTTAGAAGCTGGAGCAGATATTATTGAGACAAATTCATTCAATGCAAATAAATTATCACAAGCAGATTATGAATTAGAAGATATTGTTTATGAATTAAATTTTGAAGCTGCACAAATCGCAAAAGCAGCTTGTAACGATATTGAGAAAGTTATAAAAGACAAACCTCGTTTTGTAGCAGGTTCTTTAGGTCCTACTGGCAAAACTGCATCTATTTCACCTAGCGTTAATAATCCTGCTGAAAGAAATATTACTTTCGATGAACTTGTTGCGACTTATGCAGAAGCTACAAGAGGTTTAATTGAAGGTGGTGTTGACTTGCTATTAATCGAAACTGTTTTTGACACTCTTAATTGTAAAGCTGCGATTTATGCAATTGAAGAAGTTATGGAAGAACTTGGTGTTGAAATACCTGTTGTTATATCTGGAACTATATCTGATGCTAGTGGACGAACTTTATCAGGTCAAACAGCTCTTGCTTTTATGAATAGTGTTTCGCATTGCTCGACACTATTGAGTATAGGTTTTAACTGTGCTTTAGGTGCTGAAGATATGCGTCCACATATTAATGAATTATCAAATAATGCTCCTGTTTTTATAAATGCACATCCAAATGCAGGTTTACCTAATGAATTTGGTGAATACGACCAATCTCCAGATGATATGGCTAAATTAATTAAAGGCTTTGTTGAAAATAAATATTTAAATATTATTGGTGGATGTTGCGGAACAACACCACAACATATTAAAGCTATTGCTGAAATTGTTAAAGATTATTCACCTAGAACTATTCCTACTTTACCACAAAATTGTCAATTAAGTGGTTTGGAAATGTTATCTATTACTCCAGAAACAAATTTTATAAATGTTGGTGAACGAGCAAATGTTGCAGGCTCTCGAAAATTTTTGCGTTTGATAAAAGAAGAAAGCTATGATGAAGCATTAAGCATTGTTAGACAACAAGTTGAAAATGGCGCACAAATAATAGATGTTAATATGGATGATGCAATGTTGGATTCTGTTGATGCAATGACTACATTTTTAAACTTAATCGCATCTGAGCCAGATATTTGTAAAGTTCCAATTATGATAGATTCCTCAAAATGGGAAGTGCTAGAAGCTGGCTTGAAAGTTGTTCAAGGTAAAGGTATTGTAAATTCAATAAGTTTAAAAGAGGGTATAGAAGCATTTATTGATAAAGCAAAGTTAGTTAAAAGATATGGAGCTGCGGTTTTGGTTATGGCATTTGATGAAAAAGGTCAAGCTGATACTGTTGAACGAAGGGTTACTATTTGTAAAAAATCTTACGATATTTTATTAACTTTAGGTTTCTTGCCACAAGAAATAATATTTGACCCAAATATCTTTGCAATTGCAACTGGAATTGAAGAACATAATGCTTATGCAGCAGATTTTATTGTTGCAGTAGCTGAAATAAAAAAACAATGTCCAGGATGTTTGATTAGTGGTGGTGTTAGTAATGTATCATTCTCTTTTAGAGGGAATAACGGCTTGCGTGAAATGATTCATTCTGTCTTTTTATATCATGCGATTCATGCAGGAATGGATATGGGAATTGTTAATGCTGGACAATTAACTGTTTATGCAGATATTCCTAAAGAACATTTAAAAATTGTTGAAGATGCTGTCCTAAATAGAACTGACAACGCTGCTGAAGAATTATTAAGCATTGCAAGCAATATTCAAAGCTCTGTCAAAGAAAATAAAGCTGATTTATCTTGGCGTGAATCATCTTGTGAAGAACGCATAACGCACGCAATGGTTCGAGGTATAACAGATTATATAATTGATGATGTAAAAGAGGCTATGAAAGATTATGAACATCCTATACAGGTTATAGAAATTCCATTAATGAACGGAATGAAAAGGGTTGGAAGTTTATTTGGAAAAGGAGAAATGTTTCTTCCACAAGTTGTAAAGAGTGCAAGGGTTATGAAACAAGCTGTTTCTTATTTGCAACCATTTATCGAAGAATCTAATAAATTATCAGGTAATATTGCAACTTCAGGTAAAATTGTGTTAGCAACTGTTAAAGGCGATGTTCACGATATTGGAAAAAATATTGTTAAAGTTATTTTACAATGCAATAATTATGAAGTTATAGATATTGGTGTTATGGTTCCATGTGAAACTATTTTGCAAACTGCTAAAGATGAAAATGCTGATGTAATTGCTTTAAGTGGCTTAATAACTCCATCGTTAGAGGAAATGACACATATTGCAAAAGAGATGGATAGACAAAACTTTGATATACCTTTGTTAATAGGCGGAGCAACAACATCAGCCTTACATACAGCGGTAAAAATAGCTCCAGAATACGATGGTGCAGTTGTTTATGTCAAAGATGCATCGCACAGTATCGGTATTGTTAGTTCTATTTTAAATAAAATAAATGGCGAAAATTATATTAAAGAGTTAAAGGAAGATCAGTCAAATATTCGTGAAATAAGTTTAAATAAATCAAAAAAGAAAAGTGTTATATCAATAGAAGATGCAAGGAAAAATAAATTTATCCTTCCAGCAGATTACACTCCTTTTACTTCTAATTTTACAGGCATAAATATTTTTTATGATTATTCACTTGCACAAATCGCAGAATATATTGATTGGGCTCCATTCTTTTGGGGTTGGGATTTGAAAGGTAAATTCCCAGAAATATTAGAAAAAGAAGCTGCAAAAAGTTTATATGATGATGCTCAAATAATTCTTTCTGAAATCATAGCAAATAAATCATTAACTCCAAAAGCTACAATAGGAATATTTAAAGCACAAAGTAAAGATGAATCCGTAACAATTCAGACTGATAAAGGAGAGTTTGCATTTACATTCCCACGACAATTAATGCACAAGCCGCAAGGTTATAAGAACTATTCGCTAGCAGATTTTATATCTTCTAATAAAGATGATTATATGGGAGTTTTTGCAGTAACAACTGGTCATGGAATTGAAGAATTATTGAAATATTATAATGATAAAAACGATGATTACAGTGCATTAATTGTATCTGCTATAGGCGATAGATTAGTTGAGGCATTCACAGAATTATTACATGAACGAGTGCGAAAAGAATTTTGGGGATACGCAAAAGATGAGAATTTGACAAAGGAAGAATTGTTAAAAGTAAAATATGAAGGAATCCGCCCTGCCCCAGGATATCCATCTTGTCCTAACCATTCGGATAAAGAAGTAATATTTGACATCTTATCAGTTCAAGAAAAAATAGGAATAGGATTAACAGAAAATTACTCGATGACTCCAGCACAATCAGTATCAGGCTTTTTCTTTGCGAATAAAGATGCAAAATATTTTACACTTTAGATAAATAGGCGTTGTTTTTAATGCCGACCAACAATTGTTTTGACAGGATAACAGGATTTTCAAGATAGACAGGATTATTTTG
>JAOZMT010000298.1 GCA_029934175.1 Victivallales bacterium
ACCTGGAGTATCTTGTGCAAGTTTCAATCCTTGTTGTTTTGGAAATTGATTTTAAAGTGCTTTAAGCTCGCTTTTTAATGTTTTAGTTATATTGGTTTCAATCCTTGTTGTTTTGGAAATTGATTTTAAAGTTTATAATTTTTTGTTATTACTAATCCATTTTTCAAAGTTTCAATCCTTGTTGTTTTGGAAATTGATTTTAAAGCTCCTGAACCATCTCCACTGCCTGTTTGGTTATCAAGTTTCAATCCTTGTTGTTTTGGAAATTGATTTTAAAGTTAATTAGAGAGGGTTCAATTCATACTTATTCAGATTTGTTTCAATCCTTGTTGTTTTGGAAATTGATTTTAAAGAGCTTGATGAAAATGCTTATGTATCAAAACCATTATTATGTTTCAATCCTTGTTGTTTTGGAAATTGATTTTAAAGATAAAAAAGGAGTTGAAAAATGAGAGAAGAATTGAGAGTTTCAATCCTTGTTGTTTTGGAAATTGATTTTAAAGAAATAACACTTTAAAAAAGTGTTGAAAGTAATGTAAGTTTCAATCCTTGTTGTTTTGGAAATTGATTTTAAAGAAAAAGTTCCTGAAAAAAAAGAGTTGAAATATAAAGGGTTTCAATCCTTGTTGTTTTGGAAATTGATTTTAAAGAAGGAACAATTCCCTTTCTTTGCTTATAATATATCAGTTTCAATCCTTGTTGTTTTGGAAATTGATTTTAAAGATCTAATATTAGGTGGAGCTACAATTTTAGATACAATGTTTCAATCCTTGTTGTTTTGGAAATTGATTTTAAAGATTATACAGGATTGAGGAAAAAAGACTGTTTTTGTCTGTTTCAATCCTTGTTGTTTTGGAAATTGATTTTAAAGACATTTTTTTTCATAATAACTTGATTTACAAACAAATAGTTTGAAATCTTATTTTATTATCTTATGAATAAAAAGACCTTTTTTACACTAAAATCAATGAAACTAACTATAATATAGCATCTTATTTTCATTTGTAAAGTTTTAATTGTCAAATAACACGAAAATTTTTTGCGAGATGTGCAAATAATTTTATATAAATCATAGCATTAAAGTCTTTTGTTTGCCAGTAGCAAAAGTCTCATCAAAACTTTTTCCAACTATAATTTTTTTTTCAAAATCATCTTCTGAAACTGGAAGTAAAAAAACACCATCGGTTTCATGATTAATAAGCTCTTCACTGAATTTTGCAATTTCATCCATACAATGATTTGGAATATTACCAAAAAACACACTATATTGAACACGGACTAAACCGTATTCTTTGCAAGCTTTAGCAATTTTAGTTCTAGCTTTGTCCTCAGTTATGTCATATATTGCCCAAAGATACATAATTATTCATCTCCAAACAGGTCATCAATTTCAGTTACTTGAGGTAATTCTTTTGTTTTTTTACCAATCAACATATTAGCTAATGTATGAGCTTCAGCTTGTATTGTTGCTAATCTTTTAATTTGTCTTGTTTTACCAGTTTTAGATGATTTAATTTTATATCTAACACTTTCATCAAGATACTCGTTTAAATTATTAATTAAAATTTCTTTTGCTGATTTTTCTAAAGTAATAGATCCCGAAGATTCTTTATAAAACATATTAGTTTTACATCTTCTACCAGTAAACAATTTTGTTACAACATTATCTGCAATATATCTAAAAGGTTCAATTAAGTCAAAAGACAATGATTTTTTATTGTAATTATCTGTATGTAGAAAACCAATAAAAGGATCCAGTCCAGCAATGATACATGCTTTTTCTACTTTAGAATATAGAACACCATAGGCATAGTTTATCATAGCATTGAATGGGTCTAGGGCAGGGTGCTGAGAACGATTTTTAAATCTAAATTCTTCAGGCGGAAGTTTGCCAATAACTTGCCAATATGCACAAGCCGCAGTTCCTTCATATCCCATTATAGAGTTTCGTAAATCACTAATTGCACAGTTCGCAGCTTCATTTATATTTTCAATTTCTAAAATAGAATTTGCGATAGTTGCAATTGCAGGTTCAAAAAAAGATTCTTGCCCTTTTCTTCTTCCTAAAAGTTCTTCTAAAAAAGCTTGTTGATTTGCAAGTTTTGCAATTGTCCAGCCTTGAACAACAGATATTCCTATACTATTTTCAGAGGCTTCTAGTTGAGCCCTACGAATAGCAGCAGTGCTTCCCATTTTGCCATCCCAAAAACGCCCGAAAGGTTTGCCATATTTATCTAATAGAACGATATCGATATTCTGTTCAATAGCTAATAAAATAACATCAGAAGAGAAATGAACACTTGTAGTAATTAATAAAGACTGTATTTTTTTAGCAGCCAATTCCACCTTTCTATCTTTAATTTTGATACGAAAGAGTTCTCCATTTCGTGTTAGACTTGCACCGAATGTATTTATAACTAATTGCATAATATACTCCCTATTTATTAAATACAAAGATTGCGATATGTGCAATCTTTACATCTTTCTTTTATTTTTGTTGATTGTGGATAGTATCCATTATGGATAATATCAAAACACTCATCAATTGCGATTTGTGCATTTTTAAAATCTTTTTTAGTAAATTCGTATTCTATGACTTTATATTTACTACGAATATAGCAAATATAGGCAACATTAACTTCTTTTTGATAAATATCTTTTATTAACATTGCATACATCGCAGCTTGAACTTTAAGAGTCTTCCAAATTCGTGCTTTATACTCTGCATATTTATAATCAAATGGTGCCATAGAGCCATCATCGAACCATAGTATTTCATCTACTTTTCCTCTAATTTTAAGGGCAGGGGAATCAAGCATGACTTCTTGTTCTTTACGAATTACGCCAAGTTTTTTACGCAAATATTTTGAATTTATTTGCTCTCGCTCTTCGTGTATATTGCGTCCTTTTTGCACTTTAAAGCGTTTTTCTTCTCGCTGCGGTATATGCAAAATATACTCATAATAAGTAAATCTTGGACAATATAAATACTCTAATAAATGTGATGGGGTTATGTGCATTTTCTTACTCCGCTTCGCTCCGTGATGAAACTTGTATTTTGCATAGTTCGCAAGTTTTGTTTAATGAGAATCATATTTTTATATATCTACTTAATTTATTTCTTAATATTTCTGTGAGGTTATAAAAGTCAGAAAAGTATAAAGATATAAGTTTTTTACCTTCTTGTTGATATAATTGTTGCTTTTTTAGCATTCCAATTTTATAATCAATAGTATCCATTCCCCAGTATTCTATGTATATATCAAATTCAGGTAGATAAAAATCTGGACGAATAGCCATTCCTTCTATGATACGAATGCGTTCATCGTATCGAAATGAAATATAGTTAGATGAAAGATACTCTGAGATTATTTTTTCTCCTTTAGATTGCACAAGAGTCCCATCCTTAGCTTTGATATTTTTATTTAGTTCAACTTTTGTATCAAAATTTCTTCGCTTTAGATATACCTCATCAAAACATTTATCACAATAATTTCTTTGAAAAGCTTTTTGACTTCTGCTATACTCATCTGCAGATATGTTTATACTACATTTTAAACATTTCTGTATGCTTTGTTCTTTCTTGATAGCTATAGCTTCATTAATTCTTTCGATTGCCAGCTTCGCATCTCGTTGATTGTATTCTTTTTCGTTTAAGTTGTTCGCAATATCTTGTAAATCATCAATTGCGGATTCCGCAAACGAACCATAAGCAGATAAAGCTTTTATTGCATATTGTTTTATTTGATGATGATTATCTTGCAAAACAGGGATTAATACAGATACCACTTCATTGGGATTTTCTGCGAACTTCGCAAGTTTTCCGAGTGCGGAAACCGCAAATCTTCTGACTTGTTTATCAGGATAATCCAAAGCTTTTATCAAACGAGGAATACTCGCTGGGTCATTTGA
>JAOZMT010000299.1 GCA_029934175.1 Victivallales bacterium
CCCAATAACCTGCGAAGAGTGCATTTATATCTAAATCTTTTCTAAATTGAATAAAAACATCATTATATTCTTGATTAATATGATATTGTTCCACTTCATTATAATAAACAGTAAAAATTGATTGCATTGTTTGATTTGGAATTACCATATTTTCTTTATCATCAATTGTCAACATTCCAAGATAAAATAGACTGCAAGGATAAAAATCTTTTGTAAAAAAAGTATTAGCATCAAAGCTGTTAGTTAAGAGGTCTTGATTATATTTTAATCCACCACTGAAAATAATTTCTTCTAGCATTGCTTTTGTATTAGATTCTTTAACTGTCAATCGTCTAATCCAATTTACATCTGTCTTTAAATTAGGGTCAATAAAAAACTGAGGAATTTCTTTCATTTCAGAAAATTCTTCTAGGAAAAATGTTACAATTGTGGAATTATAAAGTGGTTCTGCGTTAACCGCAAATTTGTATCCATCATAAAAATTCTTTAAAATATCTTTTACTGCTTCAACATTTACATTTTCTATTTTAAAATCTCTAATAACATCTTCTAAATATTTATCAACTTCATTCTGATTAAAACCAAGCATACTTAAAAATTCATCTTTCAATGTAAGTATTTTAGCAATATTAAATCCACTACTCAAATCGTCAATTGTAATTGGTAAAACACCTGTTATATAAACTCGTCGAATCGTTCTTGAACCGATACCTTCTTTCAATATTTTAAAGAAAGTTTTAAGGAAAGAATCATCTTGCCCTGATGTTATTTTTTTATAAACAGCATCTTTCCCTGATGTTATTAATTGATTGGTAAAATTATCATACTCGTCAATAATTACATACATTTTAGGTAATTCATACATCTCTATATTTATTAAAATTTCGTCTAATATAATAGAGATAGACTCTTGTGTTAAATCAATATCTTTAAAATAGTTTCTATATTTATAACAAAAAAGTTGTAACGAGTGTTTAACAATATGATTAAATCTCTCCTCTATTTTTACAACATCACTAGAAATTTCAATCTTAGAAAAATCTAGTCTTAAAATCATATATTGATTGTGTTCTTTAGTAGGATTTTGTCCAATATAAGTATCTTTAAAAAGTTCATTAAATTTATCTTTACGATTAATATCATAATAACATTCTTGAATAGAACACATTAACGACTTCCCAAAACGACGAGGTCGAAGAAAGACTGGAGCTGCATAATTCTCTAACTCTTCCAAATATTTTGTTTTATCAACAAAATATCCATTTTCTTCTATCATTTGTTCCCAATTTGCTATCGCATACGGTATCTTTTTTTTCATATTTATCTCCTTTGTGGTTAATTATTAATTTATAGAGTTAGTCTGATTTTTATCAGACTCATTTAATTGATATGGTATTTTTAATTTAAACGATGTCCCCTTATTATATCCTTCGCTTACAACTGTTAAATCTCCATTTAATTGCTCTGCGGTATTCGCAGAATTATGTAATCCAAAGCCATGACCAGTCTTTTTAGTTGTAAATCCATAATTGAAAATCTTATCAATATTTTCTTTTAAAATTCCAACCCCGTTGTCTATTACAGAAAATTCTAAAAATTCATCTTTTATTATAATTTTACAAATAATTTTTTTATCATTTTGATTTAAATCTGTAAAAGCCCCTTTTGCATTAGATATTAAATTTATTAAAATCTGTAATACTTTATGTTTATCTGTTTTAATATTAGGGACTTCACTGAAACATTTTTCAAGTGATATATCATGTCTACTGATAGATACTTCATTCATTTTAATAGCTATTTCAAAAAGTTCTATAGGATTCTGTAAATCTATAACAAGCACATTTTTGGCATTAGATTGTTGAACTTGAATAATACTACGAATATGTTCAACACTTAATTTCATCTTTTTAACTTCATCATCCAAATAAGATTTATCTTCTGCGATGTGTGCAGAAAATTCTTTTAATAAAATTGGAATTAATTTACCTTTCTTAGAGTTAGTCATAAAGTCACCCAAATCTTTTTGATGTTGCTCCATAAGCTCAACTATTTTATTGATAATATTCAATTGCAAGTCATCAATTTTATCTTTAGTAATTTCAGCACTTATATTTATAGAGTTCAAAGCATTTCCTATGTTATGAATGACATCTGTTGCAATCTCAGCTTTTCCAGCCTCCCTAGATGCTTCAACAAGTTGTTTTTGCTTAAATTCGAGTTGCTTTAGATTATATTTTTCTTTATTATTTAACAACTCATTGACTTGTTTTATTACAATGGTTGAAATAATAATAATATGCGTGAGCAGAAATATAAAAATACCAAGCAGTATTATATTATGAAGTTTTAAATTTTCCTGCTGTTTGCTTTTTAAAGTATCTAGTTTATTTTCAACATCAATAAATATTTTACTAATATCCTCTTCTGCTCTTATAAATATTGTGTGCAATTTTTTTTCATATAAAAGCAGTTGTTGATATACCTTTTCCTTTTTTTGTGCATCTGTTATTTGTGAATTTTTTAAAATCAGAGAAATTATATTATTAGATAATTCTTCAATTATAGAAATTCTAGGATTAAGATTTATAAAGAATATAATAATTCCTTCATCTTTAGGTTTTTGGTAATATATTGTTTTGGACAAAGTATTTACTTCATTTAAATTGCATAGAATTTCATATTCATACTCTCCGCCTTTTTGTAAAATATTTATTATTTTATAGATTTCACTTATTGATATATTGATTTCTTTATTATAATGTTTTGCATTTTGTTCATTAGGTTTATTTAGCAAATGTGTTACGGCAAGATGTTCCATAACTAATTTTTTTGATATAATTTTGCCTAATTCCAGTTTTGCAGTTTGATTTTTAATTTTAAAATTAGACTCATTTCTATAAGGAATAATAATATAACAATAATACGAAATAACCCCAATAAATGAAATTATTGAGATTAATACAAGTAGTAATATTTTTCTTAATATTGGCTTTGTTAATAAGTCTTTCAAATTACTCGCCTAAACCATATTTTGTAAAAATAGCCTTGCCTTTTGCACTCTTCGCATAATCCATAAACTTTTTTGATATTTCTGGATGTTTAGATATTTTAAGCAAACCTATTACTAGTTTTTTCTTTTTAGCATATTTTTCATCTATTTCAATTACTGTTACAAAATCTTTATATTCATCCCATTTTGATACTGCAAACCAATTAATAACTAAATCAGCATCTTTATCTTTCAAAACTTGAAAAAGTTTTTTTGAGTCTGTTGTTAAAATAAAAGAATTGTCTATGACATCATCAAATATACCTTTTTTCGATAAAATCTTTTTTGTTTCTTTTCCAATACTTCCACTATCAGGATTTCCAATTACAACTCTTAAATCTTTTCTTGTTAAATTATTCAAATCAGATGTGATTTTTTTAGGGTTACCTTTCTGGGTCATAAGTGCAGCTTTATTATATCCAACAAAAACTGTATCAGATATGAGATTCTCCTCTTTGCATTTTTCAATATAAGAATCAGAACCTGGCAGATACATATCTCCAACTTTATTTATTTTTAGAGACTTCAATAAATTCCCTGAACCTCCTTTTGTGATTAAAATAGAACAATTGTTTTCTTTTTCAATAATTGTTTTTATTTCCATCATTGGTTTTATCATAGTTACACCACAATAAATCAAAAGCTCTTTCTTTTTAGCTACTTCCTTTTTCTCGCCACAAGATGTTAGTGAAATAGCTATCAATACTGTTAATAACATCATAAATTTTTTACTCATAATAATCCTCTTTTTATTTTATTTTATGGCTAGTTTCAATAAGGTCTTTACACTTTGAGTTAGAAAAGTCAAAAAAACCGTCGGAGTTCCGCTTTCAAGCGGATAGCAACATAAA
>JAOZMT010000300.1 GCA_029934175.1 Victivallales bacterium
TGCGACTTGTGCAGGTTCTTCTTCTGCGACTTGTGCAATATCTTTATGCTCATACAATTCATCATCATATTCGGATATATCAATTTTAGGAAATTTCTTTTTAAATTTATCTCGTTCTTTTTTTGAAATATATTTTGAAAAACGCATGTTCCATAAATTTTTGCAAGTATATAAGTCTGACAATTTTTTAACAGGTGTTTCTCTAATATTAAGGGTATTTAATTTTAAACACTTTTTCAATGGGGATAAGCTTTTCACAGCCGTTTTTCTTATATTTAAATCATATAAATTTTTCATTGTTGAAAAGACTGAAATATCTTCTATGGGAGTTTTATAAGCATATATAATTTTAAGGTTCTTAGATTTTTTCAAATAAGAAACATTTGCTATTTGTGTTTCACTGATATCTAATTCTATTAAATTTACACAATTTTTTAATGGAGCTAAAGAAGATACACTTGAGTTTTTTATATTAAGATATTCTAATTTTTTCATTTTTGAAACAACAGAAATATCTCTTAAATTAGAACTATCTACAATACTTAAATTTTTAATATTAATGCAATTTGATAAGACTTCTAAATTCGTTAGATTCGTATCATACAAAGTAAGACTTTCTAAACTTTTCAAATATTTCAGACCAAGTAAAGCATTTTCATTTGAATATTTATTGCTACAAAAAACAATTTCTTTAAGATTTTTTAATTTAATTAAAGAATTAGTATTATCTATAGTTAATACATATTCTTGAATATCTAATTTTTCTAGTTTAGTAAGACTAGATATATAATCAATGGTCGTTGTCTTACATCTATTAATCTCTAATATTTTCAAGTTTTTAAGCTGTGATATTGCCTCAATATTTTTAAATTCAGAACCATAAGCTTTAAAATGTTCTAGATTATTTAAATTTACTAAATGAGTTAAATCACTAATACCTTCAATGCGATGAAGTCTTAAATATTTTAGTTTTGTTAAATTTTTTAAATATTTACAATCTATTCCTTGCTTTAAATTTGAAAATTCCAAAGATTCAAGATTTATTAATTTTTCCAATGGATGAATATTAATATTATTTTCAATAGACACCCTTAATAATTTTAATTTTTTTAAATTGGCTATTGGTGCAATATTTAGCTTATTTGAAGTAAATGAATCAAATTTCAATTCTTCAATCCAAGTTAATTTTCCTAATAATTCTAAATCTTTATCAGTTATTTTTTCGCCAAGTTCAACTTTTGTTATTTTATTTTCTTTTCGATGTTTTTTAATATTTTTCAACTCTTTTGTATTTAAATGATATATACTAATAGAATCCGAATAATACTCAACATTTTTTGCCTGAACTGCTTGTCCAAAATAAACAAACAAAAATATAATAATTATAAATCTCATTTTTCTCCGTATTTTTAAAAGCTACTCTTAAAAAGAGTAGCTATATTTTTCTTTAAGCTTTTTTATTTTTCATAAAATAAGCAACTGCACAAATCGCAATCGCTACAACAATTAAACCGATACCGAGCAACGGTCTATAAAAAATCCATGCAATAGCAATAGTTATAATTGAAAAGAACGCTGCAACAACAAGGGCTATAAGCAAAGAGCCAAATTCTACTATACTTCCTATAAATGGAACTATATCAGCTAAAATTGATAATGGTTTTAAAATCAATGTTATTCCAATAACCATTAATATAAACCCTACAAGTCTTAAAATCCAAGAGAGCATTGCGTTTTCAGCTTCAACTTTTTCAAACATTGCTTTTGATGAAACAATACCCATTTCTAAAAGACTTATTGAACCTCCAACAGATGTCGTATAGGACTCAAATGTATCTTCTACTTGCTTTGCTATAATACTAATATCCGCTGGCTTAACGATTTTAAAGGATATTCGCTGGTCTCCTATTGATAATTTTGATTTATCTTTTTTTATCATAAAAAAATTACCTTGAATAGAAGTTTTGTCTTTTAATAACGCAGGTAATGTGTTAATATCAAGAGCTATGCTTTTTGCATTTTTTATTCTGTTTTTCAAATTATCACTTAATTCAAAAGCTCCAATTGTAACAGTATCTGCTAAAAAAGTTTTACTTTCAAACTCTACACTTCTAGGATTTTGATGACCTTCACCATTTTTGAAATCTGATGAATCTATTAAACTACTATTCCAAACTTTATCATAAGAATAAGTCTTTTTTGTAACTTTTCCACCACCGAGTTTTTTCTCACTTCTTGAATCAACATCTTCTTCCCATTGATAAGTCTCTACGCTTCTAGTAAGTTTTATTCCATTTTCTGAAATTCCAAACTTAGAATCCTTTAAAATATCATCTGTTTTTGCATTACCTGTTAAATATACTAATTTTTCATTATTTGCTGGAGTAATACTATCTGCTTGAATAGCTATAACACTATTTGCTCCTTCTGTAAGAGATTTTGCTGTTTTTACTGCACGACCTTCATTCCAAAACAAAAGTGGAAATGCAACTAAAAATAAAACAACTCCAATAACAACACCTTTTATAGCGCCCCCAATTCGAGAAAACCAACCCTCTTCTGACACTTCTGAAAACTCTTCTTCTGACATTTTTAAATTCCTTTTTTTATGATTTTATAAAAAAAAGGCATATTCCAAGATGAAATATGCCTTTGATATATGATAACTATTTTTAATTATTCTTCGATATATTCAGCAGAACCAAATCCTAGCATAGGATAGCAGATATATGGGAATAAAACTAATCCTAGTCCAAATCCTGCACCTTTTCCAAAAGCTTTAGCTACAGCAATAGATACTAATATTCCTATTATAGCATTCACCCCTGGGATTAAAAATAAAAGAAACCACCATACTGGTTTTTTTGCAACATTTAACAATGTAATAAGATTAAAGATAGGTATAATCACAGCCCAACCAGGTTGTCCAGCTTTAGAAAATGTCTTAGCTAATCCTACTAAAAAAACAAGTCCAACTACAATAGGAATCAAAGTAAATAATAATAAAGCTATTATTCCTCCTGCAGCTGCTCCACTACCACCGCCACTTTCTGTTGCCTGTTGTGCGAAAACTGTTCCCATTGAAAATACACTTAATAACATCACTACTAATTTTGAAAATTTATTCATTTTTTTGTCCTTTTTTTATTTTAATTTTAATTTACCAAAGAGAACAATTTATTCTCTTTTTTATAATATCTGCATACAAAATCTGCATTTTTTTTAATTACTTATTATAATCTCCCCCTCCTTTTTTTTGAGAATTGTGCAATATTAATGTAAGAATTCACTTTGCACAATTCGCAAAAAGCATATTCTTGTATCAAGAATATGCCTTTAATAAAAATTAAGGGCGTGTCTTGATTACTCATACTAATTCAAAGAATATCGCCAAACACCCACAAAAGATACAATTAATCATATCATTTTGTTCAGTTTGGCTTTTTGAATCAGAGACATGTCAAAATAACAAACACATATTTTGCACGCCCCGTATGGATTTTATCAAAATTCCCACGAAATCCGCCCAAAGTATAAATTATTTAATTTTTCTGTGATCTACACAGTTTTGTTATAATTAATATTAATATAATACATTTATACTAAAATTCAAGTTATTATGTGTTATTATTATTAAAAAAACAAAATTTAAAAAATAGCGTTTATTTTTATGAGAATAAAATAAATATAAGGACGGCAAGAGAAGCCCTGATGAAAACATCGTATTTTTTTAATTATTAATATTTTAGATATTATGATTAAAAGATGGAGCCATGCACAAAATAAAAGAGTTATATTTTTTTTATTATATTAATCTTATAACTTAAATTGATTTTATTATTATTATGAAAAAAATGGAGCCATGCACAAAATAAATCCATTATCCCCTTTAGGGG
>JAOZMT010000019.1:0-4384 GCA_029934175.1 Victivallales bacterium
AATCGGTAAACTTTTTTGACAAAAAAAACAAGAGTCCATGATTTTTAACAGGCCAGGTGTGTCTGCTGGAAAAATGGTATCTGCCTTAAATTAATAACAGATTAAGTTTTTGTGTTTGTTTGCTACGCAAACGATGCACAGCAGGCAGGATGCCTACTGAACTGTGCAGACAAGATGTCTGCGTTACTTTTTGATTCGCAAGTTTTATTGCTTGGATTCTCTAAAATTGAATCCCGAAATGTTAGTTATATCAAAACCACCTATTGTGATGTTCGATGATGGACACGCTTCAATTATCAAGTCAATTTTAAAAAGATCCTGTTAATCCTGCAAATCTTGTTATCCTGTCAAAAAAATGTATAAACTCTTGTTTTTTCTTAAATAATTCTATTTTTTTGAAAATAATTATTGTGAAATATATGATTTGATTTGCATATTTCGCAAATATGTGCTAAATTACTAATCCTTTTGCTGGTTTATTCTCTGGTTAAAGGTAAAAAGAATTATTTCTTTGGATATATATTTATAGAATAAAAACTAAAAGGAACGGAAAATGGACAAAGCAACAAAAACTGCAATTATTGCGAAGTATGCTAGAAAAGAGGGTGATGTAGGATCTCCAGAGGTTCAAATCGCTTTACTAACAACTAAAATTAAAGAATTGACAGAGCATATGCGCGCTAATAAAAAAGATGTGCATTCTCGTAAAGGATTATTAGCTATGGTTAATAGACGACGCAAACTTATTGCATATCTTAATAAAAAAGATCATGCGCGTTATATTTCTTTAACTACAGAGTTAGAAATTAGAAGAAAATAGAGATGTCTTAAAAATAACCACCAATTAAGGTGGTTGTTTTTATATACTGCAAACGGCTGAAAAATAAACTTCCTGAAAGCGCAAACAACAGCTCTTTTTAATTTTATAAATAATTGGTTACTTCTAGTAACCAAGAATTTATAAAATCAAAAATAGCAATTGTTATCATCTTTCAAAAAGTATATTTTTCAACCGTTCACAGTATAGCTGAATTTCAGAAGAAATTTAACTATAAAAAATATAAATACTCACATACTCATTCACATTCAAGGAGTTTATGTTAAATCTAACAACAGATTATTTGCCTTTAAATCTTCTTATCTTTGTGATAGGTCTAATTGTTTTAATTAAGAGCAGTGATTGGTTTGTAGATGCTGCAGTATATATCGCAACTCATTTTAAAGTTCCAGAAATTATTATTGGGTTAACACTCGTTAGTATCGGAACATCTCTCCCAGAATTAGCCACAAATATTTGTGCATCAGTCGCAGGTCAAGGAGATATAGCTTTAGGTAATGTTACAGGAAGTAATATTGCAAATTTAGGTTTGGTATTGGGAGTTGGAGTTTTATTAGCAAAAGGAATGCAAGCAACAAAGCGTGTTTGGCTTGTAGATACATTGATAATGATTATAACATCTTTTGCGGTTTATGCAATGTGTTTTATCGAATCAGATTCAAATAATTATGTTATATCTAAAATTGGTGGAGGTGTTTTACTCTTAGGCTTTTTTGCATATATCTATTTTCTATTAACTCATAAATCAGATTCCCATTTAGAAGAAGTGAATGAAGAAACTGAACATAAATTTAAAGGTTTATTTTCGGCAGGCTGTTTTATTGTTATTGGTTTAATTTTAATTTTTTTAAGTGCAAAAGTTATGGTTGATAATGTTGTAAAAGTAGCAACCGACTTTAATTTTAGTCAAGCCTTAATTGCCGCGACAGTTGTAGCATTTGGAACTTCTGTCCCAGAGTTAGCGGTAACTATAACAAGTTCAATGAAAAATAAAAATAGTTTGGCTTTGGGGAATATTATAGGTAGTTGTATTTTTAATATTTTACTTGTATTAGGAGTTTCTTCGATGATAGCTCCTGTGCCAGTTAGTAAAGAGATGATAAATTTTGTTATTCCATTTATGCTTTTAATAAGTGTTTTATGTTTTATCTTTATGAAGACTCATAAATTTAGAATAATCAAATGGGAAGGATGGGTTTTACTTGGGTTATATTTATTCTTTATAACATATAATGTGTGTCAGGTATATGGTTGGCTTGGTTTATGAATTTAGATGATTTTGAGTGTGTGCAGTGTGGGAATTGCTGTAACATTCCTGGATATGTGAGAGTGGCAGATGATGAAATAAATAAGATAGCAAAATTTTTACAACTAGAAGTTAATGATTTTATAGAAAAATATACAATTTTAACAGACGATAGGCGTTCTTTATCACTAATCGAAAAAGATGATGATAGTTGTATTTTCTATAATTCTCAAACAGGATGTTTAATAAATGATTTAAAACCTGAACAATGCAAAAGTTTTCCTTATACTTGGCGATATTCAAATTTATCTGAAATATGTAAGGGAGCAGAGCAAATTATATAATTAATATAAAAAAAACTTGATTTTTTATTTGTTAATGATTATAGTATCCATGTGTTATACTGTGAGTGGTTGAAATATTCATTTACAGTATAAATTAAAATTAAAATAAAAATAGGATTTTATATGGCAAAAGAAACAGATATTGAATATGATGAAAGCACTATATCTTCACTAGATGCTCTTGAACATATTCGTAAACGACCAGGGATGTATATTGGTCGTTTAGGAGATGGCTCAAATCCTAATGATGGAATTTATGTTTTAGTTAAAGAAGTCATCGACAATGGTATAGATGAATTTATAATGGGACATGGTCGCAGAATAGATGTTCAAATAGAAGATAAGACTGTTTCTGTGCGAGATTATGGTCGTGGTATTCCTTTGGGAAAATTGGTTGATTGTGTATCTAAAATGAATACAGGAGCAAAGTATAACTCTGATGTTTTTCAATTTTCAGTAGGATTAAATGGAGTTGGAACGAAAGCTGTTAATGCTTTATCAAAATCTTTTATAGCCATTGCATATAGAGAAGGCAAATGTAAAAAAGCAGTATTTGAATATGGAAGATTGGTTTCAGAAATTGATGATGACACAACAGAAAAAAATGGAACTCTTATAACTTTTATCCCTGATGATGAACTGTTTCCTAAATTTGATTATAAAATGGAATATGTCGAACATCGTCTCAATATGTATGCTTTTTTAAATAGTGGCTTATCACTATATTTAAATGATGAACGATATTATTCAAAAAATGGATTACAAGATTTAATAGAGCAAGAAACAGAAGACGATAAAATATATAATATAATTCATTATAAAGATTCAACTCTTGAATTTGCATTAACCCATACATCAAATTATGGAGAAACTAATTTTTCATTTGTGAATGGGCAATATACAAACGACGGAGGAACACATTTATCAGCTTTTCGAGAGGGTATTTTAAAGGCTATTAACGAATTTTCTGATAAATCATATCAAGGTTCAGATGTTCGAGATGGAATGGCTGGTGCTATAGTAGTAAAAATACAAGAACCGATATTTGAGTCTCAAACAAAGAATAAGTTAGGGAATAGTGATATTAGAGGATGGATAGTAAATATTGTTCGTAAGGCGATTGTTGATTATTTGCATAAGAATTTAGAAGAGGCTGATTTATTTCTAAATAAAGTAATACAAAGTGAAAAACTAAGAAAAGAAATTCAAGCTGTAAAGAAGAACTCAAAAAATAAAGCAAAAAGTATGAGTCTTAAAATACCTAAATTGAAAGATTGCAAATATCATTTAGGAGATAAGCCTGTTAAAAATATTGATTATGGTTCTAAGACGATGTTATTTTTAACAGAAGGGCAGTCGGCGGCTGGTTCTATGGTTAGTTGTAGAGATGTTTTTACTCAAGCGATATTTTCTCTGAAAGGTAAGCCTTTAAATTGTTTTGGTGAAAAAATTGATAAAGTTTATAAAAATGAGGAACTTTATTATATTATGCAAGCTTTAAATATTGAAGATGATATGGATAATTTACGCTATAATAAAATTGTCATAGCAACTGACTCTGATGTAGATGGATTACATATAAGAAATTTATTAATCACATACTTTTTAACATATTTTGAGTCTTTGGTATTGAGAGGACATATTTTTATATTGGAAACTCCATTATTTAGAGTTCGTAATAAAACAAAAACTTATTATTGTTATGATGAACGAGAAAAAGATGAAGCAATTTTGAAATTAAATAAAACAGGGAAAGGGGTTGAAATAACTCGATTTAAAGGTTTAGGAGAAATTTCACCTAGTGAATTTGGTCAGTTTATAGGAGATGATATTAGACTGTTATCGGTAACAGTTGAAAATATGCGTGATGTTAGTCCTATGTTATCTTTTTATATGGGGAAAAATACTCTAGAAAGAAAGAAACATATAATGGATAATTTAATATAATTTTGAATT
>JAOZMT010000019.1:4484-14008 GCA_029934175.1 Victivallales bacterium
AATTTTGAATTTTAATAGTTAATATAAAAAGGAGAATAGGATGTTTGAAATAGATATAGAAAAGAGTTTTTCAGCGGCACATACATTAGTTGGATATAAAGGAGATTGTTCAAAATTGCATGGACATAATTGGTTAGTGCAAGCTTTTGTTGTTGCAGAAAAATTAGATGAAGTTGGTATTGCAGTTGATTTTAAAAAGTTAAAAAAAGAAATAGATGATATTATATCAGAGTTTGATCATTCACTTTTAAATGATTTAGATTATTTTAAAGTTCAAAATCCAACGAGTGAAAAAATAGCAGAAGTGATTTATAAAAAACTTGCAAAAGCACTTAATGATGGTAATGTTAAAGTTTCAAAAGTTAGAGTCTGTGAGTCTCTTACTTCTGGTGCTACTTATTCAGAATAGTTATAATTGGAAAAATGAAATCAAATAAAGAACTTAAAATAAATAAAAAACTTTTAATTTGTGGAATGATATTTTCAACGACAATTCCACTTGTTTTGATAAAATTAACATTCGGAATGGATATCCCCATTTTTTCAACGATAATAGGAGTTTTAATGGTGTCATCATCTATTCAATATGTTTATGTATATAAAAAAATAGAAGATGATAATTAAAAAATAATATAACAAAGTTATTGAACTTAATCATTTTTGCTACAGCAAAGAGGATAAGTGAATTCAATGTTAGGTAAAAGGAGAAATATAATGGCATTTGCAAGTTTTAAGACAATAACAGATGTATGTGTGAAATTTGATTGTGATGCTGAATATGAAAATTTTATATCACAAAAAGAAATTAAAATAGATCAAGTTTTAATGAATTATATAAAAAGCAATTTTCATAAAAGAAGTTCTTATCTTAATGAATATGTAATTTGTGAAAGGTTGATTAGTCCAATTATAGAAATGATTGCAGATGCAAATGATTTACCTGTATGGTCTCATATCCCATTTAATGTAACCGATGAGTTATCTGGAACTCCAGATTATATTTTTGCTCCTGCTTTGCCTGGACGACAAAAATATAAGTTGCCTATTGCTTGTTTAGGCGAAGCTAAAAAAGATGATTTTGATGAAGGCTGGGGACAAACAGCAGCAGAAATGGTAGCTGCACAAATCGCAAATAAAAATAAAGAAGTTCCGATTTATGGCTTGGTAACGAATGGAAAATTTTGGGAGTTTGGTAAGTTAATAGAAAATAAATTTATAATGGAAGACGCACCTTTTTCTGTAAAAAATTTACAACAAATCTTAAATGTTTTAAATTGGTTTTTCTGTGAAGCACGCAAAAGTGCAGATGTTTTATTGGATATCGAAGCTAAAGAAAAAAAGGAGAAATAAAATGGCGTTTGCAAATTTTAAGACAATAAGTCATGTGGCTTACAAGTTTGATTGTGAAATAGAATATAAATCTTTTATATCACAAAAAGAAATAAAAATAGATGAAGTTTTGATGAATTATATAAAAAGTAATTTTCATGAAGGAAGTTCTTATATTAATGAATATGTGATTTGCGAAAGGTTGATTAGTCCAATTATTGGTATGGTTGCAAATGCAAATAATCTACCTGTATGGTCTCATGTCCCATTTAATGTAACAGACGAGTTGAACGGAACTCCTGATTATATTTTTGCTCCAGGTTTGCCTGGGAATAAAGATTATAAATTACCAATAGCGTGTTTAGGCGAAGCTAAAAAAGATGACTTTATTGAAGGTTGGGGACAAACAGCAGCAGAAATGGTAGCTGCACAAATCGCAAATAAAAATAAAGAAGTTCCCATTTATGGTTTGGTAACAAATGGAAAAAGTTGGGAATTTGGTAAGTTAATAGGAAATAAATTTATAATTGAAGAAAAAACTCTTTCAGTGACTGATGATTTACAAAAAGTTTTAAATATTTTAAATTGGTTTTTCTGTGAAGCACGCAAAAATGCAGATATTTTATTGGATATCGAAGCTAAAGAAAAAAAGGAGAAATAAAATGGCGTTTGCAAATTTTAAAAATTTAAGTAGTGTTTGTGTGAAATTTGATTGTGATATGGAGTATCAAAGTTTTATTAAGGGAAAAAAAATTGAAGTTCATCAAGTTTTGCTTGATTTTATAAAAGATAATTTATTTAATAATGCATCATATATAAATGAATATGTTATTTGTGAAAATATAATAAAACCTATTATTACAATTCCAGCAAAAGAAAATAATTTACCAATTTGGTCTCATACTCCATTTTATGTAACAGATGAATTGAGTGGAACTCCTGATTATATTTTCGCTCCTGCATTACCTGCAAATCAAGATTATAAGCTCCCTATTGTATGTTTAGGCGAAGCCAAAAAAGATGATTTTACTAGAGGTTGGGGGCAAACAGCAGCAGAAATGGTAGCTGCACAAATCGCAAATAAAAATAAAGAAGTTCCGATTTTAGGATTGGTTACAAATGGAACTTTTTGGCAGTTTGGTAAGTTAATTGGCAATAAATTTATAATTGAAGAAAAGGCTATTTCTGTAACTGATAATTTACAAAATGTTTTAAATGTTTTAAATTGGTTTTTCTGTGAAGCACGCAAAAATGCAGATATTTTACTGGAAATTGAAGCTAAAGAGAAAAAAGGAGAATGAAATGGCATTTACAAGTTTTAAAACTATAACAGATGTATGTGTGAAATTTGATTATGATATAGAATATAAATCTTTTATATTACAAAAAGAAATTAAAATAGATGAAGTTTTGATAAATTATATAAAAAATAATTTTCATCAAGGAAGTTCTTATCTTAATGAATATGTAATTTGCGAAAGGTTAATTAGTCCCATTATTGGTATGATTGCTGATGCAAATAATTTACCAATCTGGTCTCATATCCCATTTAATGTAACTGAGGAATTATCTGGAACTCCAGATTATATTTTTGCTCCTTCTTTGCCTGGACAGCAAAGATATAAGCTGCCAATTGCGTGTTTAGGCGAAGCTAAAAAAGATGATTTTATTGAAGGTTGGGGACAAACAGCAGCAGAAATGGTAGCTGCACAAATCGCAAATAAAAATAAAGAAATTCTGATTTATGGCTTGGTAACGAATGGGAAAAGTTGGGAATTTGGTAAGTTAATTGGAAATAAATTTATAATTGAGGAAAAGGGTATTTCAGCTACTGATGATTTACAAAAAGTATTAAATGTTTTAAATTGGTTTTTCTGTGAAGCACGCAAAAGTGCAGATATTTTATTGGAAATCGAAGCTAAAGAAAAAAAGGAGAAATAAGATGGCGTTTATAAATTTTAAAACTACAACAGATGTGTGTGAAAAATTTGATATTGATATTGAGGAAGATAATTTTATTAAGGAAAAAGAGATAATGGTCGATAAAGTTCTTTTGGATTATATAAAAATGAATTTGAAAGATAAGAGTTCATTTTTAAATGAATATGTAATTTGTGAAGATATAATAAAACCTATTATTAAAATAACTGCAACTGAAAACGATTTACCTATTTGGTCTCATATTCCATTTTATGTGACATATGAATTGAGTGGAACTCCTGATTATATTTTTGCACCTGCTTTGCGTGGACGACAAAGGTATAAATTGCCGATAGCATGTTTAGGTGAAGCTAAAAAAGATGATTTTACTGGTGGTTGGGGACAAACAGCAGCAGAAATGGTAGCTGCACAAATCGCAAATAAAAATAAAGAAGTTCCGATTTATGGCTTGGTAACAAATGGAAAAAGTTGGGAATTTGGTAAGTTAACAGGAAATAAATTTATAATTGAAGCAGCGCCTTTTACCGTAAAGGATTTACAAAAACTCTTAAATATTTTAAATTGGTTTTTCTGTGAAGCACGCAAAAGTGCAGATATTTTATTGGATATTGAAGCTAAAGAAAAAGCGGCTAAGGAGAATTGATTTGTTTGAAAATATAGAGAAGTTGAAATATAATATTGATTATCAGTTTAATGATATGAAATTATTAAAAGAAGCTTTGACTCATAGATCTTATGCTACTGAAAGACGATTGAGATATGATAACCAACGCTTGGAATATTTTGGCGACTCTGTTATTCAAATTATTGTATCTGAATATTTATATCATCGTTATCCGAAACAAAAAGAAGGTTTTCTTACAAAAACACGCTCTTCATTAGTAAAAAAAGAGGCTCTTGCAGATTTAGCACGGGATATAGACCTTGGTTCTTTTATATTTTTTGGGCGTGGCGAAATGCTTTCTGAGGCTGCTGATAGGGATTCAGCTTTAGCTGATGCTTTTGAAGCTCTTGTTGGGGCTATGTTTATAGATAGTAATGGAATAGATAAACCAAAAGCATTTTGTTTATATTTAATAAAAAAAATCTATCCAGATCCGACAAAACTTCTTCCACATTCTAATAAAAAAGGAGATTTACAAGAATATATAGCAACCCATAACTTAGGAGATTCTCCAGAGTATCGAGTAAAGACAACTACAGGACCTAGTCATTTACCTCGTTATGAGATCGAAGTTATTGTTCAAGGTAAAGTTGTTGGAATTGGTATTGCTAGTAAGAAAAAATTAGCAGAACAAAAAGCTGCAAAAGAAGCATTAAGAAATCTTTCAAAATAATGGCAAAACAATATCATTTATCATTTTTAGGTTGCGTTGAAATATTTGCAATCATCTTTACATTTATTTTGCCATTTAAATTTTCTACAATAGCGATGATGCCTGCCGTTCCTCTTCCGTTTTCTTTTTTTTATGTATTAATTGGAATGTGTCCTAATGGTGTTTTTACAATGCTTTCAGGTTTTTTATTACTTCTAGTGCTTTTAGATAATCAAAAAAATCTTAAATTTAATAAATATTCCTTATTTTTTATTGCGATTTGTGCAAGTTTTCCTTTAATATCTGCAATAGGATTTATCAATGCAAGTGTTTATGAATACGCTTTTACTCAAGTTTCTTATGTCACTGGGCTTGCGACTTATGCAATTGCTATGTTTCTTTTATTGAATAATTCAAAAAATGATTTTTCAAATAAAATATTGTGGGCTATAACATTATCAAGTAGCATTTTAATAATTCATGGATTATATCAATATTTTTACGGTTTTGCTGATGCACGGGAAGCATTAATCGCACAATCAAAAACATCAGGTGTGGATTTTATAAAAGGTAATTTTAAGACTAGGTTAATGAGTGCAAGAGTTAAATCTACATTTGCAATTTCTAATTCTTTTGCAGCACACATTATTTTAACTTTACCAATTATTTTAGCATTCTTCTATAAAAAAGCGAAAAATATAGAAGAAACTTATGCGACACGATGTATTTTATTATATCCATTTATATTAATTGGATTAGTTGTCTTATATTTAACAAGTAGTCGTGCTGGAGTAGTATGTTTTATAATATCTTTGGCTACTGTTTTTTTTGCGATTTATGCAAAAAAACAAAATTTATTTAAAAGTGCATTAATAGCAATAATTATCATTTTTATAATATTTTTTCTTTCTCTTTTTGCGGTTCGTGCATATTTTGATTTTGGGGCGGCGGTTTATAGAGCAGATTACTGTTGGGCTGCAATAAAAATATTTTCTAATAATATTTTATTAGGAACAGGTTGGGGAGATTTCTTTCACGAATATACTCAAATAAAACTTTTAAATAACACAGAAGCACCACGACTCCCACATAATATGATTTTATCTTTAGCCTCTCAAGTTGGAATCTTTGGCTTTATCTCTTCTATAATATTTTTGTGCTATCCTCTATATGTTTTTATTCTTAAATTAAAAAAAATAAGATGTCGTAATTTGTCATCAATAGATTTTATACCTTTAGCAATAATTACAGGATTTCTTGCTTGGGCGATGCATTCTTTATGTGATTTTAATTTACAAATACCATCAACTATGTGCTATGCTATTTTATTAGTTTTAATATTTTTAAATAAATTTAATAAACAAAAGCAAGATATAAAAAACTTATTTGTTTTGAAAAATTTTATTCTACTTTTTGCGATATGTGCATTATATTTAGGATATATATCTACTCGAAATGAAACAGCATTTTTTGATTTTAAGATGTTTTGTGATCCTCGTTTTAAGACAAAGCAAGAATATCAAAATATATCGATTGGAACGATCTTAAAAGAATTTGAAAAAGTTCATTTAATTAATCCCAAATCACCATTTATTTACATAGAAGTTGCACACTTCGCAATTAGCAAACGACAGTTTTTATTGGCAGAACAATATATTAAAAAGGCTATTCAATATTCTCCAGAACGAGCTTCTTTATATCATAAATTAGGAAATATTCAAACTTATATCAATAAAAATAATGATGCTAAAAAGAATTTTGAAATAGCAAAAAAACTATTTCCTTTCAAATATGACAACTTTAAAAAAATATCAAAATAAAGAATCTATCTTTTCCGATGTTTGGAATACAGATGAATATGGAATTCTTCTGTATTCTTATGACATATCTGTAGAAGCTCTTTTAAATGCTTATGCTAATGGTGTTTTCCCATGGCCTTATGATGATGAGTCTATTCCTTGGTTTGCTCCAGATGAACGAGGAATATTAGAGTTTGAAAAATTACATATTTCAAAGAGATTACAGAGACACTTTAAGAAAAATGAATTTGAATTTAGAATAAATACAAATTTTAAAAAAGTTATAAAAAATTGTGCAACAGTAACAAGAAAAGGGCAGAGTGGGACTTGGATTACAGACAAACTCTTAGAAGTCTACACTGAATTAAACAAAGAAGGTTTCGCAATTAGCTTTGAGACTTATTATAATAATGAACTTGTTGGTGGTATGTATGGAGTTTTAATTGATAATTATTTTGCAGGGGAGAGTATGTTTGCTTTAAAATCTAATGCATCTAAATTTGCTTTAGTTAATACTTGTGACTTTTTTAGAAGAAAAGGTATGGAATGGATTGATATACAAACAATAACTCCGTTATTACAATCTTTTGGAGCAACAGAAATTTCAAAATTGCGATTTATGCAAAAATTAAAATCACTTTAAAATAAAGATAGCGTTAGATATGTAAAGGTTTAAATAATTGGCGTTGTTTTTAATGCCGTCCAACAATTGTTTTGACAGGATAACAGGATTTTCAAGATAGACAGGATTATTTTGAAAATTTGATATTAAATTTCTGCTTAATTCTTCTCAATAATTTTTTTGTTTTGGACGGCGTAAAGAACAACGCCAATTTCTCCTATATTTGTATGAATTCTGACAGTTGATTGCGAATATCGCCTATATCATAATGCTTTGCTGTTTTTATATGAACAATTGGAATTCCTGCTGAAAATAGAGCATTGTCTACAAATAAATCTCTGTCAATCCTATCTTGTCTTTCATGCGAGCGATCATCCAATTCAATCATACAAGCAAACGATAAATCATCTTTATAGCATAAAGCAAAATCTATATGCTTAGCTTTAATTTTAGCAAAAGCTCTACCCCATTCTTTATTAGATAAACCAGGGCGTGGTTTTATAACATCAGCAAATCTAACTTTTGCGAACAGTGCATAATTATCACCAATTGCATTTTGTAAAACATGATAAAACTTCAACTCAGATTTAGTAAAGATAGACTCTTGTTTTACATACCAAGACCTTTTTGTTTTACATAAAAAGATTAATAAACATATAAATAAAAAACATACAATAGCAGCAAGTGCAATAGGATGACTTATCAAATACCTCAAATAATTTTCAATTCCCATAATTTTCTCCTATTTTTTTGCGGCTTATGCAATTTTCCTATTTGCATAAATCGCAGATTAATATCAAGCATAAACTCTTTTCTTAAAACCGCATAAGATTTTGGTTGTGACAACAATTGCTAACAAGCATATTTTGTTCTTTAAAATCATCGTTTTCAATAGCATTTTTTAAATTTTTCATTTTCCTCTTATTTTAGTTATTGCAACATTTGCGATATGTGCAAGTTATTATTTAATGGGCGTTGTTTTTAATTCCGACCACTATTTATAAAGATTTTTAACCACTAATAGACACCAACTGAACACTAATAAAAACAATCTTAACTCGTTGACTTTACGAAATAAAATTTATAAAGTCTTTTTTAGACTAGTTTCAACAATGTCTTTACACTTTGAGCTAAAAAAGTCAAAAAACCGTCGGAGTTCCGCTTTCAAGCGGATAGCAACATAAAGCGATTTATCGCTGGTTCGGACTCAAAAACAATCTTAACCGTTTAAGGACAGACTGTTATCAAAACATAGCTAAAGCTATTTACATTACTGTCCGCTTGAAAGCGGAACTCCGACACTTTAAATTCCTAGCCTAAAGTGTAAAGTCGTTTTTAAGTGCAATTTGAAACTAGCCCTTTTTTATTATATAAATATATATTAGAATAAATTTTATAAACAATAGAAATGTAAAGTTTTATATTTTCTTATTAGTGTTTTGTTAGTGTTTATTAGTGGTGAATATTTCAATTAATAAACGAAGTTAGGAACATCCACTGTTCCATAAGACTCTACTCCAATTTCAATGACTGATTGAGCTGCATATATTGCTTTTTGATAAAATTTATCCTTAATTGCATTTTCTGCATTCTCTAAAACTTTATGCATCCCAGCACAAGCTCTAGAAATATGTCCCCATTTTATCCAACCATAATCATCCATAACAGAGTCAAAACTTTGTGATATAATTTGCTTGTAATCAGATTTGTTTATGTTTACTTGATATTTAGTGAGGCTTTAGCCTCAAGCATACTTGTCCTACTTGTCACACAAGTCCCACTCTCTAGTTTTTTCCAAAAAGTCTTATAATCCATTATTTTTTATTAAATTACTCATTTCGCAAGTTCCTTTTTTTGCGATTTATGCAATATTAAATATTTGCATAAATCGCAGATTATTTATTTTTTTCTATAATTCACTCTTGCATTATACATATTTTCTCGTAGTCCACCTTTTGCAACAAACTCTTCTTCTAATTGTTTTATTTGACGATTTAACAAAAAAGTGCATTGGTTAATCAAACAAATTACTATATTTGCAGATACATTTGCTGGACGAGTTTTAAAGAAGTTGACAAATATTAAACACAAATGTTCTTCTGAAGAGTGGGACTTTTGAGACTCTTGAGACAAGTGTGGAATTTCTGGCATTTTTATTTTCCCTGACGATAGCTTTCTTACATAAGTTGCTTCTTTAGAATTTTTATCCCACAACTCATATTCTCCAGTTCTCAAATAATCGTGATAATCTTCTAACAATTCTTCTAAACTTGCTCGTGCGACATTAGTCAATTTAATTTCAGTTTCTTTAGATGTTCCTGATGCCATTGAGCCTTCTATTATATTTTATTTCCCACTTCGTGCAGCTTGCACCATTTGATCAATTGTTCGATCATATTTTCTGAAAAATCTTTTACAAAAGATAAACGAACAATCATAAATTATCACTGATTTCTGATAACTTAATAGTTTTTTATAACTACCATGTTGTGGGATAAATCCGTTAGACATTATAGA
>JAOZMT010000301.1 GCA_029934175.1 Victivallales bacterium
TTGTTTCCTCTGTGGTTAACTATAATTTAATGTGGTTCACTGAATATATACTAAAACAATAAAAATCTGCGGATAAAAAAAGGAATATTTATTATGAAATCAAGAAAAGTATTATTAGCTGTGACAACTATCTCTGCTCTAAGTATTACAGGATGTGAAACTTTAAAGTTACCTTCTGACTTATATAAAATTTTAGAAACTAAAAAAGAACTAGGGGTTAATACAATAATTGCAGGCTTAAAGGAAGCTTTAATTAAAGGATCGGAAGAAGCGTCAAATCAATTGTCAAAAAAAGGTGGATATACTAACAATAAATTATTACATATTCCAGTTCCTGAAGAGTTTAAAAAAGTTTCAAAAACTATGAGACAAATTGGTTTAGGCTCTCTTGTAGATGATTTTGAATGCAAAATGAATGCTGGAGCGGAACAGGCTGCTGGTCAAATAAAACCAATTTTTGGAAAAGCTATTCAAGAAATGTCTTTCAACGATGCAAGACAAATTCTAAATGGAAACAATACTGCTGCAACTGATTATTTTAGAAGAACTATCGGAAAAAATTTAAGACAACTTTATGCTCCTGTTGTCCAAAAACAATTAAATTCTGTGGGTGCTATAAGGGCATATAATGACTTACTTTCACAATACTCAACTATTCCATTTGTGAAGCAACCAAAATTAAATTTAGAAGAATATGTTGTTGATAAAGCTATAAATGGTTTATTTGATGTAATAGCTCAGAAAGAACAGTGGATTCGTGAAGATCCTGCGGCTAGAACAACTGAAATTCTCCGTAGAGTTTTTGAATGAAAAATAAAATCATAATAAAGGGTGCTAGACAGCATAACTTAAAAGGTATTGATGTAGAAATTCCACGAAATAAATTTACTGTAATTACTGGATTAAGTGGCTCTGGAAAATCATCATTGGCTTTTGATACTCTCTATGCTGAGGGGCAAAGGCGATATGTTGAAAGTTTATCAGCGTATGCAAGACAATTTTTAGATAGATTACAAAAACCTGATGTTGAACATATCGAAGGTTTATCACCTGCTATTGCCATAGAACAACGCTCTTCTGGCTCAAATCCTCGCTCAACTGTTGCAACAACAACTGAAATTTATGATTATTTACGCTTGCTTTATGCTCATGTTGGAACTCCACATTGTCCAAAATGTAATGATGAACTTTCTGCACAAACCGCAGAAAATATTTGTGAGCAAATGATGAATATTCCTGATGGACTAAAATTTATTATTTTATCTCCTTATATTCGTGGTAAAAAAGGAGAGCATAGAGAAGTTTTTGAACAAATACGCAAGGATGGTTTTATTAGAGCAAGAGTTGATGGTGAAATAATATCTCTCGATGCACAAGTCGCAAATTTAGAGAAAAATAAGAAACATACTATTGAAGCTGTTGTTGATAGATTAAAAGCTGGAAAGACAG
This sequence comes from Victivallales bacterium, assembly GCA_029934175.1. Taxonomy (GTDB): domain Bacteria; phylum Verrucomicrobiota; class Lentisphaeria; order Victivallales; family JAUVCU01; genus JAOZMT01. The sequence continues at coordinate 1,450 of JAOZMT010000301.1, forward strand.
ATGTTTCTCGAATGACCGATTCTATAGAACTGGCGTTACGGCATAGTGATGGCGAAATTACTCTACTTGTAGAAAATAAAGAAGACGATAAAGTTGATTGGGACGAAGAATTAATTAGCGAAAAACTTGCATGTCCGAAATGTAATATTAGTTTTCCTGATTTTAAGCCTAGAGATTTTTCATTTAACAGTCCTTATGGTGCATGTCCAACTTGTCATGGTTTAGGTAATTTATTGATAATGGATCCTAAATTAGTAGTTGAAAAACCTGAATGCTCTTTAAATAAAGGAGCTATACCAAATTGGAAAAGAGGACCAAGGCGAGTTATAATTTATTACAATCACCTTTTACGATGCCTTGCAGAACATTATGTTGCTCCAGAGATGCTTACAACTCCATTTGAAAAATTATCTAAAGAATATAAAGATATTATTTTAAATGGAAGTGGAGATGAAGATATAAATTTCAGTTATAATCGTGGACGCAGAAAATTTAATGTAACAAAGCCATTTGAAGGAGTATTGGCTAATCTTGAACGAAGGTATCATGATACAGAAACAGATTCAGTTCGTGATAGGTTAAGAAAATGCATGGTTCGCAAAATATGTCCAAGTTGTAATGGAGCAAGGTTGCAAAAAAAATCATTGGCTGTAACGGTTAATGATATGCCTATAAACAAATTCAATGCATTGGCTATTGATAAAGCGTATGAATTTATATCAAATCTGCACTTATCGCAAGAAAAAAAGCATATTGCATCCGAAATAGTTCGTGAAATATCTAATAGATTAAAATTTTTGCTTGATGTTGGTTTATCATATTTATCGTTAGATAGAGAAAGTGGAACTCTTTCAGGAGGCGAAGCACAAAGAATTCGTCTCGCAACTCAATTAGGTTGTGGGCTTGTAGGTGTTTTGTATATATTAGATGAACCGAGTATTGGGTTACATCAAAGAGATAATGATAAATTACTTAGAACAATTATGAATTTACGAGATTTAGGAAATAGTGTTATTGTAGTTGAACATGATATAGATACAATTTTGAAAGCAGATTTTGTTCTAGACTTAGGACCAGGAGCAGGGGTTCACGGTGGAAATATTATAGCACAGGGAACTCCGAAACAAATAATGAAATCAAAAAAATCATTAACAGGTCAATATTTAAATGGAGAAGTCTCTATTGAAGTTCCAAAGGAACGCTCAAAAGGAACAGGAGAGTTTTTGAAAATAAAATCTGCATCACATAATAATTTAAAGAATGTAAATGTAAAGATACCACTTGGGACATTTTGTTGTATAACTGGAGTATCAGGTTCAGGGAAAAGTAGTCTTGTAAATGGAGTTTTAAAACCTGCTATACAAAAGCACTTAGGTTTAAAAACAGATGAATGTGGAGAATATAAAAAAATTGAAGGACTGGAGCATATAAGTAAAATAATAAATATAGACCAAAGTCCCATTGGAAGAACTCCTCGTTCTAATCCTGCAACATACACAGATGCTTTTTCTACTATAAGAAAAATATTTTCAGAGTTACCTGCTTCTAAAATCAGAGGATACAAGCCAGGTAGATTTAGTTTTAATGTAAAAGGAGGTCGTTGCGAAGTGTGCAAAGGAGATGGGATAAAAAAAATAGAAATGCAATTCCTGTCTGATGTATTTGTAACTTGTTCAACATGTAACGGACAACGATTTAATAATGAAACTTTGAATATTAAATTCAAAAAGAAAAATATTGCAGATATTTTAGATATGACAGTTAGTGAAGGCACAGAGTTTTTCGAGTCGATACCTACTATTTACAGAAGATTAAAAATGTTACTTGATGTAGGGCTTGGTTATATTCGTTTAGGGCAAGCTGCAACTACCTTATCTGGAGGAGAAGCTCAAAGAGTCAAATTAGCAACAGAATTGGCTAAAATACCAAAAGGACACACTTTGTATATTTTAGATGAACCAACTACAGGGCTACATATTGCTGATATAAATAAATTGTTAGATGTTTTAAAACTTTTAAAAGAGAAAAATAATACAGTTTTAGTTATAGAACATAATTTAGATGTAATAAAGACAGCTGATCATATTATTGATTTAGGACCAGAAGGAGGTGCGCAAGGTGGTGAAATAATAGCACAAGGCACTCCAGAAAAAGTTGCTAAGATAAAAAAATCTTATACAGGGCAATATTTAAAGAAAATACTTTTGAAATAAAAAATATGGAAATTCATAATTACTAACTATTTGATAATAAATATATATTTATTTAATTAAAAAAAACAAAAAAAAACATAAGAAAAATTTGTATATTTTGAATAATGTGATATATTTATGGTGTTCTTAATAAATATTAAGGCTCATTAATATGGGCCAACTTAGCTCAGTTGGTAGAGCAGTTGACTTGTAATCAGCAGGTCGTCGGTTCGACT
>JAOZMT010000302.1 GCA_029934175.1 Victivallales bacterium
CTACTAGAAGTAACCAATTATTTATAAAATTAAAAAGAGCTGTTATTTGCGCTTTTAGGATGTTTATTTTTCAGCCGTTTACAGTATATATGTTAATTCAAATAATTTTGGATTCTGCATTGCCTCGGTGTAATTTTATGATATTCTTTGAACTTTTGATAAAAATAACTTAAACTATCGAAGCCTGAATCTATTGCTATTTCAAAAATCTCTTTGTTAGACATAATTAGTTCTTGTTCAGCATATTCCATACGCACTTTTGTTATATATTGAGACGGTGTAAATTGAGTATATTTTTTTAACTCGCGCGCGACATGCTCATGACAACGGTTTGCAATCTTTATAAATTCTTTCGTTCCCTTTCTAAAGACTTTTGGCTGTTTCGCTTTCTCACATAGATCAATCAACCATGCAGGCATTGTGCTGTTATTTTGAAAATTCTCAGTTTTTTTAGTAAGGTGTATTAAATTCATTAGAAAGCGTTCAATATAAAAATGGTTTTTTGGAACATTTGCCATTTCTTTAAATAAATTTATGATTAACTTTCTTTTACTTTTAGGAGTCTGAATTATTGAGTCAAATGTTATTTCTGAAAACCTTTTTTGTATATTAGCAAATGTTTGATTAGAAAATGCCAAATTGTAATATTTATAGCTTGTACCTTTATTATCTAATACTTGATGAATATCTTTTGGGGTAATAAAAATAAGGGCTCCTTCATTGATAATTATGCTTTTTTCATTTAAATTATGTTCAAATAATCCTGTTTCTAAAAATAGTAACTCATAGAAGTCATGTCCATGTAATTTTTCAAATGAATTAAAATTATTAGAAATCCCAGCAATATGAAATTGTGAAGTATCTTTAATTATCTCATTCCACTTTAAACTTATCATAAAGTATTATCCTTTCTTTTGAACATTTAGTGAGTGCAATTATTTGCTGGTATAGTCACTTAATATATATTTACCAGTATTATCTTTAGTTAATATTTTCTTTAATTCTAATTGCATACTCGTAGACATTATTTCAACTAAATCTAACTTGGTGGTGGCAACTAAACCATCTATAGTTAAACTCTCAACTTTTAATGCATCGCATATTTTTTGTTCGACATCTGAGAAGGCTGAAAAATCTAATTCCTGTTCTTCTTGTTGTTTATTCTGCTTGCGAGATGCATAATTTTCAAAGCCTGGAAGAAATTCAAATTCTTCAAGAATATCATTAAAATTCTCTGTTAATTTCGCCCCATCTTTAATTAGAGAGTTACAACCACGAGCTGATGGATTATCTACTTGACCTGGAATTGCAAATACTGTGCGTCCTTGTTCATTTGCGAAGTTTGCAGTTATTAATGAGCCACTACGAATTCCAGCTTCTATGACTAAAACACCATTGCTTAAACCAGAAATTACACGATTTCTCATAGGAAAAGAGTGTCTGTTTGGACTCATTGTCATTGGGAATTCACTTATAACAGCACCTTCTTTTACAATTTCTCGTGCAAGTGGAATATGGTCTTGTGGATGAATCCTCGCAAGCCCTCCACCTAAAACTGCTATAGTCTTGCCTTGTGCATCTAAGGCTCCTTGATGAGCAATACCATCGGTTCCATAAGCTAAACCCGATACAACAGTCCAACCTGCATAACCCGCAGCTTCTGACAAATGTTGTGCCATTCTACGACCATAAGAAGATATTCTCCGTGATCCAACAATTGCAAGCATTGGAGTTTTCAGAACTGAGACATTTCCACGAACATATAAACAAGGAGGCGAGTCATAAATTTCTTTTAGACGCTCAGGATATTCTTCATCAAGTTTTGTAACAACTTCAACGCCGCCTCTATTTATAATATCAAGTTCTTTTTCCAACGCATCAGTATCTAATGTGTCTAAAATATTTTTAGCAATTTTAGAGCTTATACCATTTATTTGAGATAATTTACCTGCTGATTGGTTGAAAATCTCAGCAGGTTTCCAAAAGTCCATTAAACTTTGTATTTTAATAGCACCAATACCTGATATTGTGTTTAAAAGAATTATAGCTTCTTTATCGGTCATTATCTCAATTTTCTAAGGCGTTTTAAAAGGTCTAGAACACCATTTTGACTTTCATTTGCATTTTCAATATTTTGCACTTCTTGATTAATATCTAAATCTTGTCTCTCTAACTTAACAAATTGCTCTATTGACTTCTTTAATTTTTTGCGAGTCATCTTATCAGCCATTTGTTTAAAATCATCAACGAGTTCTTTCGGCTTTCTAGAATATAACAATGATAAAGTAACTCGTGGTTTCTCAATATTTGGATTTAAAATAACGCTATATGCAGGAGTTAAATCATCATCATGAAAATAATCAAGAATATTATAAAAATATGAAGTTTGTGATTCATCAGGAACTTCTAATAAAAACATTCCTTCGATAGGCTGTTCAGGTGGTAATAAAAGTTGATTATAATTTTCTCTGATTAAATCTGAAAGAGGTCGTTCAGGCGTATAATCAAAAAACATAAAATGGTTAAAATATGGCTTTGCTGTAAAAATTTTAAAGTCTTCGTAATCTATATGACCGTCAAGTAATTTATACTCTTTATTTTTATCTGGGATAGAGAAAAAAGCATTTAATGAATCAACAATCTTTTGATTAAATTCTGCTTCAGGAATACGACCTTCAAATTTTAGCTTATTTGTAAAAAACATGATATTACCAGTATTACCAGAATCAATAGCTGGTGCTACTGCTTGCATTAAAAAGGATATGGTATTTTCGACATACTCACTGCTTTCACGATTTAAATAAGGTAATATAAATGCAAACATTGTAGAATCATTTAATAATACATTTTCAAGACTTGCTAGGCGCTCTAAAAGAACTGATGTTATCCCATTTCCTGTGCCTCCTCCAGTTGCGGTAAATACTAATTCTCCTTGAATTAGTGAGTATAGCTCGTCATTGATAGATGTAAATGCTGTGCGACCTACCATTGGATTCTTTCCAGATCCTTGAAACTGACCTTTTGAAGAATGCGCTACTGCAAGAATTTTATTCTTTGCTTCAACTTTATCCATTTCCACTTGTGATACATTAACAACTGTTGAATTCTCATCTAATAATGTTGCTAATTTCCCTCCTGCTCCTCCAATTCCAATACTCATTTTAAACCTCCAAAAAGATTGATTTTTTTATATTATAATTATTGTTTTTTACTAATTCTTCTAATGCATGCTCCCCTGCTTCTGTAATATAGATATTCTTACGATTACTCTCGTCTTTTGTCTCTATAAAGCATAAAGAATCTAATGCTTCTATATACGCCATGGCGTTTTGCTTGGTGCGTGTTATCCCATTTATCTTTAAATCATCAAATATATTTGTGATATTATACTTCTTTTTACACACTTCTGACTGGGCAGCCCAGTATAATATGTGAAAGTGATGTTCTTTTAACTTAACTATTTGCTTGTTAAATAGATTTTCCATTAAAAATTCCTATAAATTTGATAGATTTAATTGCTTGTTACCTCTTAATATACATCATCTTTTGTAATTGTCAAATAAAATACAAAATAAATTATTATACTACACTATACTAAAGCTGAAATTATATAATTATACTAAACTACACTACAGTAGAAAAGTAGATTGTTATGATATGATAATAAAGCAGATGAGTGTAAAATAATTAAAGTCTAATAGTATGCGATATATGCAATTCATTTGTAGTTATTGTTTCAGCAAGAGTTCGTCCATAATCTCCTTTAGGTGAGGATTAGAAAACGCCTTTATCAAACAACATTGCGATGTGTGCAATTGTCGGGCTTGTTCCTAACGCCGGTCATTAATTAAAATATTCACCACTAATAAACAC
>JAOZMT010000303.1 GCA_029934175.1 Victivallales bacterium
TCATTACACCTAATTGCCAATATAAGGTCAGCAATATAGCGGACAGGATACTAGCCTAAAAAATACAGCAATAAAATGTTAATAAAGTCATTTGTTTGCGACTTATGCAATAGTATATTTCATAAATTGATTATAACAGAATGTTCTTTTCTTGAAAAATTGGTAATTGGAAATTCCTTGTTGAATATTGGATATTGAAGGAATTTTTGAATGTTACTTAGGTGTTATAAACCTTTTTATACCATCACCTAATAAATTAAATGAAATGACGGTGATAAATATTATTAATCCAGGCCATAAAGTTAAGTGCCAATTAGTAAATGGATCTGAGAATGCTTGCCGCATTAATTCTCCCCAACTCGCTGTTGGATCTTGGACTCCAAATCCTAGAAAACTTAATGTGCTTTCAGCAGATATTGCCCCTGCTACTCCAAATGTAAATGAAATCATTATAGGTCCTGTAACATTTGGAAGTAAATGAAACAACATTATTCTCCAAGTAGGAATGCCTGCGGTTTGTGCACTTTGAATATAAGGCATAATTCTTTGTTTAAGAACCTCGCCCCTAATCAGTCTGCTTAATCCTGTCCAACCTGTCCAACCTATAACAGCTATAACTATTAATATTGATTGAGTGAAATTTCTGTCCATAAGAATAACCATTAAAATTAAAAGTAATAAAAAAGTGGGGAAGCAAATAATTATTTCAACACATCGCATAAGTAGCAAATCTATCTTTCCTCCATAATAACCAGCTGTTAAACCAACTATTGTGCCTATGACTAATGCAATTCCTGTTGCAAAAAAACCTACAGCAAGAGATACTCTAGCACCATAAATCATTCTTGATAAAGTATCTCTGCCAATTTGATCTGTTCCTAAAAGATGAGTTGAATTAGGTTTTTGAAAAGGTTCAGTTATATTTTCATAAGGACCATATTTAACAGGGGCAAAAATAACAAAAGAATCATTTCCCTTTAATTTTTCTGAATAATCACGCCAATTAGTTTTTTCTAATTTTTGAGAAAAAAGGAAAAAAGGAATAACATATAAAATCGAAAAAGCTAATATTAAATATAATTTGATTTTTTTTGATTTGACAATAAATAAAATAGGCAATAGGGTAGGTATCAGCAATAATAAATAATTGAAGACCTTTTCTACAATAATTTCTGTTGTATCAGGAGCAAAAATGAAATATAAAAAAGGAAAATTTATGGTATTGTTTTCATAAAGAAATAGAGGTCGTCCATTTGCTAAAATAGGAGCAAAGACTGCAATGAAAACCATTGAAGCTATTCCTAAAAAGCCCAACATTGCCAACCAGTCTTTTTTTAGAAATATAAAAAAGTTTCTCATTTTATCCTAATTTTAAATCGCTTTTTGCAAATGTATAATTTTTAGTGCAAAATTCACATTTTATATTCAAAGATGGTTGTGTTTTAAAAATTTCTTCTAACTCAGGTTTTCCTAAAGTGTAGAGGGAAGCTTTAAATTTATCATAAGAGCAAGGACATTTGTATTGCGGAGTGTGCGAAAAGGTATAGCTTATATCATTATCATTCTCTAATTCAGCAAATGAAGAGTTTCCATCATTAAGAATATATTCAAATACTTTCCAAGTCTTTTTCTCAGTAGGTAAATTTTTATTTAGAAGCAATTCTTTGAATTTAGGTTCTTTTATTTTTTTTCGGATTTTTTCAAATTCTAAAAGATTACAATTTGGCATTGCTTGTAACATAATACCTGTAGCAATATCAACAGGTTTTTCTATATTTGGAACAAAAGATATTGCGGTTTCTATTTCCGTTTCTATTTGGTCGCTTATACAGAAAAACATCGCAATATCATCTGACACATCTAAAAGACCAGCTTCAGTAACTCCAGAATTTAAAATTTTTCCATTTTCAGACTTTATTAATGATATTTTCCCTTCATCTCCATAAATATCCTTTTCTTCACTAGCTAATTCCGTTAAATGTGGAGTTTTAGTAATACCACGAACTTGTGCATTTGATAAAACATCAACTACAATAGAATTCATTGCTCCTTGATATGCCCAAGTTAATGAATATTTTTCCTCGCCTTCAAGTAATGGAGAAATCAAAATGGCAGATGTTAATGCTCGTCCAAAATAGTGAGAAGAAGCAGGGTCTGTATCGTGAAGAATAATTCCATCGCTAGTAGTTTTAGTTGTATCAGCAAAAGCAAATCTAATATCTAGATTATTTATTGAACCACGAACTAAAAAATCAGGAGAATTTGCACAAGTCGCATTATCCATAATATACTGTTTCGCCTTTTTTAGGTGCTTTAAAATTCTCGTTACTAACTAATTCTTTAACATCATCAGCCGTTAAATATTTACTAGGCGATAATTCAATTATACAATCAACAGTTCCATCACTTTTGCGAGGTATGCAAACACCATTTTCTTCAAGCCAACGAGCGTCTCTATCAATTAACATTTCTCTGCATGATTCTACAGAATCTATTCCTGTTGGATTTTTTGTCGGAGCAAACTCATCTTCTCGTTTAGCTTCTAAAATCATTGTTTTTTTAGCTAATTGAAGAGCATCAAATATAAAGGATTCTAATTTTACAGCATTTATTTCTTTTGGATTCTCTAATTCACCATTATTATTTAAAAATTCTACTTTTTTATCAGCTCTATGCCAAGGTAAAGATAAAGAACCTCCAGCTGTGAGTTGTTCTGTAAATACTCTACTAATAATATGTATTGCAGGACTTCCAGCAAGGAATTTTAGAGAACCATCATTATTAACAGCCTCTGCAAGTTCATTTGGCAAATCACTATATTCAATAATATTTAATCTATTTTTAGAAATACAAAAATTACCTAATTTTTCATAAGGATTGGTTTTAGGTAGTGTAATTGCACTCATCTCAGATTTTTCAAGAGCATGTAACCCAATAAATAAAGGACTTGCGATTGATGCTAATGGATTATCAACTTGAAAATATGAAATGTGTTCTACGCCATCTTCAGCCATAGTATCAAGAGAACCTGATTTTTTTAGAGCTAATAAAGTTCCTCCATGACCATTTGGAGCAAGAGCTAATGAGGACTTAGACTTTAATAAAATTTTACCATCAATTCCAATAGCAGGCATTGTGCCTTGTGTAAAGAATTTAACAGATGTTTTTGGTAAGTTAAAGTAATTATTCTCTTCAAAAAAGTTAACAGTATCATTATGATTAATAGGACTAGTCATAATATACCAAGAAAAAGAAGTCGAATATTTTTCATTAATTCTCAGAATAGATTCTGAAAAATATTGAAAAAGAGTTTTGTTCTCAACAGGAGTAATAGGAAAAGTTCCTTTTGGACCATCAAAACCTAAGCGGCTACCTTGACCACCAGCAACTGTTAAAGCTGCAACTTTACCAGCTGATATTAGCTTTTCTCCTTCTAAAATAGCTTTTTTATAATACTCTGTTTGTTCTTCATCATCCAAATGAAAAAATGGGGCAGGGGTTAAATCGTCTGGAATTTCTACTTTTGGCTGATTTAAAACATATTCTGGAATTAAATTATTTAATTCATCAAGGTTAAGATCATTTAATTGTGATGCTAATTCGTTTTGTTCTTTTTCATTTAACTCATCATAAAACTTTATTAAGTGGTCTTGTGATACTTTTTTTAATTTTTCTAAATTTTTAATTTTGTTCATAAATTTATTCCCTTTTACTATTAATATTATGTTTTATATAATATATCATATAAATTAATAAAAGCAAATATTAAATAAAAAAAAGAAAAAATATGTGGTTCGGGCTTCTAGCCTGAACCAAATTACGCAAAATAATTTAACGCAGAATAATTGAGA
>JAOZMT010000304.1 GCA_029934175.1 Victivallales bacterium
TTAGATGGAAAGATGGTTATAATGTTGATTTTACATTAAACGAGGGTATCTTTGTATTTATTGCTAAAGTAAAATGCTTTATTCATTCAAAAAATCTCGAAAAAATTGGAGCTGTGATAACAGATTGTCCAGGATTAGGCGGTAGTGCGATTAATGCAAAATTGGCAATTCAAGCAATGAATGATTCTGATGCTATTTGGAGTTTATTACCTGCAATGAAACAAATAGATAAAGAATCTATAGAATTATTGAAAACTATAAATAAAGCTGGTATGGTATATAAATTGTTTTATACTATAAATATGAAAATGTCTAAGAAAAATTTAGCAACAAATATTCTTCCTGTTAATATTCAAGCAATAAGAAATATTGGAATAGACAATATCAGTAGTGAAAATCTTCATTTGTATAATGCTTTATTAGCATTGTCTTCTGAAAATGGGAGTGCTATCTTAAATAAAACTATAGATGAACATTCTAAAAAAGAATTCCTTCGAATTGCTAAAGCAATAGATATTGATGTTGAAAATGATAGTATAGAAGATGTTTGGTCTGAAATAGTTGAGGATTGCTTAAATATCTTAAAAGTGGATGCAAGAAAAGATATTGAAGGTCTTAATGAAGCTAGTATTAAAATTGCAAGAAATGAAAGTAATTTTGATACAATCTTGGGTAATATTGAAAAGTTTGTTATAGAAAATAAGGCTTTGTCTATTCTTGTGAAAAATGGAGCTGATAAAATTTTAGAACCGTTAGAACAACTAGAAGCTAAATTACAACAAAAAGAAGATGACGCTCGAAAAACAGAGGATGAGTCTAAAAAATATTATGAAGATGCTGAAAAGAAACTTGCTAAATTTGAAGAGGATGCTGCAGATGCTATTGGAAATAATTTACAGACACAGATAAAGAGTGAAATTAAAAATCATTTCTACGATGATGTTATTATGAGAACGCTCAATGATGAAAATTATTTACAAGCTGTTATTGAAAATGTTTCAAATAAAAGCTTTCATTGGGGGGGAATTAATTTAGCGCCTCCAAAAGATGTAGTTTCTGATGCTTGTACTGAAGAGTACAAAAGTATCTTATTCTCTAAAACTAGTGAATGGTGTATTCTTCAAAAAAAGCTAGCCTTTTCAATTTATAACAAAAAAATAGTAAATAATATCAAAAAAATCAACTCTAGACTAGAGGAAAAGTGGGAGGATATAGGATTAAAAGAAATTGAAATTTTGGATGGTCATTATAATTTCGAAAAAATAGAACCTCCTAACTTAGAGCATTTATCAGGTACGAATTATGAAATCAATGTTGAAATAGGTGTTTTTCAACAAATTTTTAATTTAATGATTTTTAATGGTCAAAAAACTATAAATGAATTTTGTGAAAAGTATATTGAAGCAGTAAAGCAAAATATTGAAAATAAAAAAAGTGATATTCTAGATTATGATTTAAATTCTTTAGAGCAAATATATGATACTGTGATAAATGCTTATGAAGATAAATTTTCAGAGTTTAAAAAAATATTAAACAAAGCAAAAGAAGATGCTCGCAAAGCATTTGAAAAAGCACAAGCAGAGCGAGACAAAATAGCTGCTGAATCTCATCGTTTGCGAACTGAGCAAATTGAACCTGCTAGAAAAAGAATAGAGAAATTTAAAAATGATGTGAATAAAGACTTAAAAGAATAATAGGATAATTTCATGAATTATAAACCTACAGTTGCCATAACTGGTTGTTTTCAAAATGGCAAATCAACATTAGTAAATTGTTTACTTGATGATAAAGTTGCACAACCAGGCAAGGATGGAGGCGGTTTGCATACAACCCATATTTCTATTAAATATGAATATGGGGAGTTGCAAGGCGTTAAACTCTTCAAAGATGAAAATCATTTTGAATATAAAAATTTGAAGTGGTTATTAGACAATTCAGATAAAGGTAAATTATCTGAATATACACGAGCAATAGTAACTTTGTGGAAACCAATATTAAAAGATGTGAATATCCTTGATACTCCAGGTTTTAATGTTGATGATACAACAAATAAAAGTGTAGAAAAATCTATAGAGTCTGCTGATTATGTGCTTGTTGTATTGAACAACATGCAAATAAGTGAAATAGAAAAAAGCTTATTGAAATTAATCGCTAAACACAAAATCCCGTTTGCTGTGATTATGAATTGTAGAGATAATGGAGGTCATTTATGGAATCCAAAGTCAGAAAACAATAATGATATTATTAAAAATTGTGAAGCCATTATTCAAAGCAATGGTTTTACTCCTAATTTTTTCGACAATACTTGTATGATTATTCCTTGTAATTTAATATGGTTTTGGTATGCAACAGAACATATATTTGAAGAAGAATCTGAGATGAATGAAAATATGATTTATGATGTAGAAAGATTTGTAAAGAAAAAATTAAAGAAAGAATTATCAGCAAGCCAACTTGCACAAGATAGTAATTTTCTACCAATTCGTAATTTTTTCCAATCACATCCTTGGCATACAGTATCTGCGAACAATGCAGTTTGTAGAGCGAAGTTAGAAAGAAGTGTTAAAGAATGGGGAAATGATATAAAAGAATCTATCGAAAAAGTTAAGGAGGTGTTATAATGGGTGTTGATGTTGTTACAGACTCTCCAATTATGGGTATAGGAAAAGATACAAAAGTTAATGTTCCAGATTGGGGTGATTTGGATTGGACTAATGGACAGATTTCAAAGATTAAAGATAAAATCGGAGATGTAAATAATAATTGGGTTCAGAGTTTAGAAAATACAATTTTAGGAAAAGGGTATTGTGATTTTAATAATAAAGATATTTCATTAGCGAAAACTATTTTCAATCATATTTATGAGTTTGAAAATTTCAAAAAAAATTCTCCTACTTGGGAAGGGGTCGATAATAAATTAAATCAAATCAAAAGTGAAATAAATTCTAAATTAAATGAAGTTATTGAAAAAATAGATAAAGGTTGTTTACAAAATACTTTAACAAAGTTAATCAATGAGCATATTTCAAAAATTGATGATGAATGTATAAAACATAAAGAATCAATAGAAAGTAGTGTAAAGTCTGCAAAAGATTTAAACGATGCAGTAAATAAAAAACTTGGAAATATTCAAAATATAGTTCAAGGCGAAGTAGCATCTTTCAAAGAATTTGTTAATAAAAAAGTTATAGAAGATTTAAAAAGTCAAAAGAAAGAACTTGATTATAGATATACTCAAATTAGTAAAAAGAGCGATGAGTTAAATTCATTAAATAGTGAAATAGAATCAAATTTAAAAGATGCATTTGAAAAGTTTAATAAAGAAGTAGAATTACAAAAAGCAGAAGTAAAGGCAGCTTTAAAAAGTCAACAAGAAGAGCTTGATAAAAAACATAATCAAATAGTTCAAACGAGTGAAGAGTTAAAGGACTTAAAAGTTAAAATGAAATTATTTTTTGAAACGAAAGAAAAAGACTTAGAAGTAAAATTAGAAAAAGCAACTAAAGAATTTGCGGATTATGCAGATTTCAAATCTAAAACAACAAATTTTATAAGTCGTTTAAAATGGTTGTTTTTTTAATTTTGAATTAAGAAATTGTTGGAGTTCACAACTTTAGTGTGCTAATGTTATCAAAGCAGATAGATGAGCAAAAATATTATTCTATAATTCTGCATAAGTCGCAAGTTTATTGATAAGGATTTGTCCGCATTTTAAATGATGTTATCAAAAAAGCACGCTAAAGCTATGAACTCCGACAGTTTAATGAAAGATTTTGAGAAGAATTAGATTGTTGGAGTTCACAACTTTAGTGTGCTAATGTTATCAAAGCAGATAGATGAGCAAAAATA
>JAOZMT010000305.1:0-1593 GCA_029934175.1 Victivallales bacterium
AAAAGAATTTTATAATAAACAAAAGCCGTCACAACTGTTTTTAAAGAGGATACAATTTACATATCATCGTAATGTTCAAAATTTTGTTTTGAGTATTTTTCTAAATCTAGTGCTGTTGATTCATCAACTTTGTCAACAAGTAAAACCCATTCCTCTTCATCGAATGATAACATTCTTTTAGTATTGAAACCTTTATAAAAAATTCCATCAATTGTGAATATCAAAGGTTCATCTCTAAACCCTATGCTTACTTGAGTCCAAACTCTTTTCCCTAATCTTGATAACTTCATATAAATAGCATAATTTTTTATATGATCCTTCTCTTCCATAAAATGAATCCTAACTTCCTCAATATGCTTTGAGTGTAAAAGTGGGTTTTTTACAACATGAATAGGTTTCCCTGTTACCCTCTGTATCACAAGATCTAAATCTTTACCGTCCATTCCATGTGACAATCGATAAACTCCTATAACAGCTTGTGGTTCATAATTAAAATTTTCTAGAGTTTCACACCCAGAAACAATCAATAGAATAAGTAGCGGAGCGAATAATTTTTTTATCATAATAATACCTTTTTTATAATGTTGTTTTTATTACAGTTGTATTGCCATTTGGCAAACTAATTTTATACTGACCAAAATCAGCAGGAACAAGACAAGTCCTACCTTTAGGAACGACAACTTCAATGTTATCATTTGAAATAATAATTTTATTGTTAATAGCCGATAATATATGCATACTTTTTGTAGAATTTGTATTGTCATTCCAACTATCAGTCAATTTCAAATCATCAACTGTAAAGAAAGGGCATTTATTTATCAATGCAAATTTCCTATTTCTATCAGCTAAGTCACTTACTCCAGGAATTCTAGATGTCGTTCTATCCATAAAATCAATACTTTTAATTGCCTGTTCAACATGTATTTCTCTAGGTTTACCATCAACTCCAAGTCGTCCCCAATCGCTAACTCGATATGTCGTATTACTATTTTGTTGAACTTCTAACAATAAATTACCGCCACCTATAGCATGAATTAATCCAGATTTTATAAAATATGAATCTCCTGCTTTTGAAGGATAAATCTGCAATGACTCTTTCACATTAGGCGAGTCTAAATTTGCAATAAAATTACTTTTAGTTGCACGCTGCTCCAAGCCAGCTATTATTTCAGCTCCTGGTTGTTTATCTATTAAATACCACATTTCTGTTTTAGGTTCAGCGCCATTTCCTAGTTCTGCACAAGCCGCATCATCTGGATGCACTTGTAATGATAAATCTTGTTCTGCATCAATAATTTTAACTAATAAAGGAAACACTTTCCCATTAAAATCTGAGCCTATTAATTTTTTACCATATTTTTCAACTAAATTTCTAAGAGTTTCACCTTTTAAATCGCCATTTTCAACAATACTCATCGCATCATCTCTATCAACAATTTCCCAAGCTTCGCCAATTGGCACTTCTGTTTTTGGCAACTCTCTTTCAAGTTTATCTGCCATAATGTTACCACCCCATACTACTTCTTTGTAGATTGGTGTAAATAACATTGGATATAATTTATTTTTTGACATTTTTTGTCCTCCTTTATTTTT
>JAOZMT010000305.1:1693-3840 GCA_029934175.1 Victivallales bacterium
TTCTTTTTTTCTTCTTTTGCTTTCTTATCTGCTATTTCCGCTTTCTTTTTTTCTTTTGCTATTTCAATGTCTGCTTTTTCTCGCTCTTCTTCCTTTCCTTTAAGAAAACCATCTTCTCTTGCGCAATCTAAAACTCCTTTATCTGCACCTTTCGCATATTCTATATCATCATATTTTTTCTTTTCTTCTGGAGTCATATTTACTACTGCTAGACTCTCTTTTGCTTTATCTATTCCTGGAGCATTGAAACCTGCTTTTATTTCATTATTTTTAAACATATATATCCATTCATCTAAATCATCATTTATCTTATCAGGAAAAGTTTCTGTTGGAATAATAAAATATTCAGGGAATATATTCATTTCTGAATTAGATGATTGTATTCCCGCTAAATATTTTTTATTTAATGGAATTGGTTTATTATTGTGTAAACCAAAGAATTCTGTCTTTCCATGAATAACATAATCTGTTGCGATTTTAGGTAAATTATTTTTTGTTAATTCCCCAACTTTAACATTTGAGTAATCTTCTACATTGAAATAGACTATTGCAACAGAATATACTTTTTTCACATGCTCATAGCCTGAACCTGGTTTTATGTTATCAACAATATCTCTACTAGCTCCAAACAACAAGCGTTTAAAAAAATACAATTCATCTGCATACTGAACTTCTATAAGAACATCTTCATTATGTGAGACTTTTGCTAATATATCGACTCTATTATATTTTTCACTTTCGTTAGATTGATTCCCGTCACTTTCTATTAATTCGATAACTTTAACATCTTTTTTCAATAAAGAGGTTAAAAAACCTTCTAATATCTCAAAATTAGCTTTATCTCTTAAAATATATTTAATAGCCCAGTCAAAACTAACTGTTTTTCGTATTGTTCCTTTTCTCATTTTAGACCTCTTTTAATACTCTTCATCAAAATTTTGAAATTTCATATTCTTAAAATACATTTTTTTACTTCCTTTAGCTGATGATGAGCTATAACTTCTAATATTAAATCTTCCTGGGTTCGTTAAGGATTTAAAATCTTTTGATAGAATTTCTTTGTCATTTAGATAAACTTTAGCAAAATTATTCTTACAAACGATACGAATATTATGCCACTTCTTTTCTTGAAAATCTATATTTGTAGTTGTTGAACCAGCTCTATTAGAAGTGGTTGATATTTCATGAATAAAACAGTTTATTCCATCTTCTTTAAAATAAACTTTCATTCCAGCATCATCATCTCGTCTCAAAGTAATATATGTAGATATTTTTTCTCCTGAAAATTTATAGTCAAAAGATAATTCGAAATTTAAATATTTTTTCATTGTTTTCAAACTAAAAGAGTATCTATCATAATCTATACTTACAGAATTAGATGAAATTTGCATCCCATCGCTTATAGAATAATATTGAAAAAATCCATCTTCAGGTTTAAAAGAAATCAGTTCTTCTTCTCCTGAGACTGCTTCTGATGCTTCACTATTTGTATTTTCTTCAACTGATTGAATTTCTTCTTTTGGCAATTCTCCTAACCATTCACCTGAGAATTTTGCACCTTGTTTGACATCATCTGCCAGTAAAGAATGTTTTGGTTCTAAATAAGATGAACTAGAAGATAAAGAATATTTAAATTTAATAGGTTCATATTTATTGCCCGAATAATGTTTCAAACGACATATTTTTTTAAGATCTTTAAACTCATGAGCAACAGTAGCAGAATTTCTTGAACTAGTTGTAGAGCTTTTACTCAAAGACCCAACAGACATTTCTCCATAAATTAAATTATTCTTCAATGTAAGGTCACACTGTTTTCTGCCATAAGAATAAAATTCAAAAACTTTAGACTTTGAATGAAGAACGGAGTCAATAACTTCAACATCTGAAGAATAACTAGGATCTAAACATTCAGAATTTGTATTGCGAATTGTGCAATTTGCAATAAGAACATCGGATTCATAACTATTGTTTACTTCTCCTAACATAGAGTTATAAAATTGATAGTCATTTCTAGAATAGCAAGAAACATATCCAAATATAGAATTTATCACAGTTGCATCGTTCTGAAGATATAAATAACTTCCCCAAAAATTTCTAATAATACAATCACTTCCTAATATTTTTAAAGTTAAATTTATTTTTTCCCC